>CAZVQE010000243.1:0-4302 GCA_964628875.1 uncultured Anaerolineae bacterium | reverse complement strand
GCGCAGACCGACGCGCCGACGGTCGTCAATCTGACCAATCACACATACTTTAATCTGTCACTTGGTAAATCAAACATCCTCGATCATGAGTTGCAACTGATGTCCGACGCCATCACGCCGGTCAATGAGCGTTTGATTCCGACGGGCGAGTTGTTGAATGTGCGCGGCACGCCATTTGACTTTGAGACACCGCACAAGATTGGCGAGCGCATCAACGCCGATCATGCTCAATTGAAATATGCGGGCGGCTACGATCACAACTACATCGTGCGCGGCGCGGCGGGCGAGATGCGTCTTGCGGCGCGCGTGCGCGACCCGCTGAGTGGACGCACGCTCGAAGTCCACACGACTGAGCCGGGCATCCAGTTTTACAGCGGCAACTTTTTGGACGATAGTCTGCGTGGCAAAAACGACGTGACGTATGGCTTGCGCAGCGGCTTTTGTCTGGAGACGCAGCACTATCCAGATTCGCCCAATCAGCCGCAGTTTCCATCCACTGTCTTGCTGCCAATGCACGTATATCGCAGCTCGACAGTTTTTAGATTGAATCATTGATTCATTTTGTCATTCAACCAATGATCAAATCGTCAATGGTTCAATGAATCAATTGTCCGACGGCTCTGCGGCTTTATTTTTGGGCGCGCCGACGTAGCCCATCTCACGCAGTTCTTCCATCAGACGTGCGGCGCGAGGATAGCCCAGTCGCAATTTACGTTGCAGGAGTGATGTGCTGACGTTGCCGCTGATTTGGATAATCTGCATGGCGCGCTCCATCAACTCAGCCTCATCGTCGTCTCCACCTGAGCCACCGCGCCCGCTGCTCATCATGGCTTTTTCACTTGCCATTTGCGCCACTTCGAGTTCCCATGGCGTGTCGAGCTTGGGTCGGCGATTAGCCTGATTCTCGTCAACAACGGGCTCATCTTGCTCCTCGTCGGCTTTTTCGTTTTCAATCTGGCTCTTCCACCAGTTGATCAGATTTGTAATCTCTTTGTCATTGACCCAGCAGCCTTGCAAACGCATCGGCGAGCCAACTTCCGGATTCAAAAAGAGCATATCTCCGCGCCCCAGCAATTCCTCCGCGCCCGTCTGATCGAGGATCACGCGCGAGTCCATCGAGCTGGCCACAGCAAACGCAATACGCGCCGGAAAGTTAGCTTTGATCAATCCTGTCACGACATCCACACTCGGGCGCTGTGTGGCAACGACCAGATGGATGCCCGTCGCGCGCGCCATCTGCGCGAGGCGACACAGCGTCTTTTCGGTTTCAATTGGCGACTGCAACATCAGATCTGCTAGCTCATCAACCAACACAACCATACGCGGCAACTTCTCTTCGACCGTTTTGCGTCCGTTGTAATCTTGCAGGTTGCGCGCGCCCAGCAGCGCAAATTTTTTGTAGCGGTCGTCCATCTCGCGCGTGACCCAACGCAACACACCCGGGATGCGCTCCATCTCCGCCTCAGGTTTGCCGATGATGTGCGGCAGCCCCACAAAGCGCGACAGCTCTACCATCTTCGGGTCAATCATCACCATCTTGAGATCATCCGGATGATTATTCATCGCCAGACACATGATGATGGCGCTCATGCACACGCTCTTGCCGCTGCCGGTCGTGCCAGCGATCAGCAGGTGCGGCATACGTCCGAGATCAGCCGCCGTTGGCGTGCCGCTTACATCTGCGCCCAGCGCAATAGCAAGCGGTTGTTTGATTTTTTGAAAAGCCTCGCTCTCAATGATGCCACGCAGATCAACAACACCGACGCTCGTATTTGGCACCTCGATGCCAACTAGCTTGCGCCCCGGAATCGGCGCCTCAATGCGCAGCGAAGTCGCCGAGAGCGCCAGTGCCAGATCGTCGCGCAACGATGCAATTTGACCGACGCGGATTTTTTGCGGGCGGCGCTCACCATTGGCGCCGCTGCGCTCAAGGAAGCCCGGCTCGACGCCAAACTGAGTTACAGCGGGCCCTTGTCTGATCTCGACCACATTCCCCGCCAAACCAAAGTGCTGCAAGGTGCGCTCGATGACGGCGGCTTGTTGCTTGACGTCAGCTTTGCTCGCGCTTGTTGCTTTGCTGGCTTTGAGCAAGGTCAGTGGCGGCAGGGTTAGCTCGCGCTCAACTTTGATTTTGCCCTTCTTTGTGACTGCGTTTGTGATGATGTCGGCTTTGATGGCTTTGGCGCTGACCGTCTTTGCCGGGGGAATGGCATCCGCCTCGCGCATCGGCTTTGACGGCGATGTTGCTTTTTGTAAGGGCGGCGCCTCAGCGCGAGCGCGCGGCTGTTCGGTGAATGAAGGTGTGGGCGCACTTGGGCGCGTGTTATTGCGCGGCAAGATGCGTGGCGGCGGAGTCGCATTTTTGATAAATGAGACGACAAAATGCCACAGCGTGTCGCGGAACAACACAACTGCTGCGATTGACAGCAACGCCAACCACAACAGGATTGTGATGCCATTTGGCACGCCACTCTTGAGTCCTTGCAGGCTGACGATGAGCGACGACAGCACCCAGCCAATCGCACCACCGCTGGTGCCGACTGCGGCAGCCCGCGAGCCGTCATCGCCGCGCGCATACGCGCCGATGCTGTGGATCAACGCCAACAATGCAAAAAAGCCCAACTCGGCGATGATGACGCGCCGCCAAAAGGCTTTGTCAAATTCAAAGGGTTGATTGAGCGCGAGTGGCACGCCGAGACCGACGAGGATCAACGCAAAGATGTAGGCGCCTGAGCCAAATCCGGCACGCAGCAATCCCGTCCACGCCGCGACCAGACCGCCCGTGTTAAGACCAAGCAGAGACAGCAGCGTAATGATGCCGAGCAGGATCAGCCCGACACCGATAGCATCGCGCCAAAATGTGCGTCCATGTTGCGCGCGCGCTTGAGTTCGCTGGCGCACGCGATCAAACAAGGGCAGCCGCAATTGACGTGAGGGAGTTGTGCGCTTCACGACGCGAGTGAATATACCAGAGCGAAGTCTGATTTGAACCATGTGGATAGTAGACAAGCAAAAATTTAGGTGCATAATTTTGTGGAGGGGATCAGCATGGCAAATAAGAAAAACACCAAAGTAAAAAAATCGCAAAAAGATAAAGACGTCAAATCAGCAAAAAAATTGGAATCGGCTGAAGCGCCATTCACCAAAAAGAAAAAGGTGAAAGATGAAGCTGCCGCGCCAAAGAATAAAGACGTGGCGCTGATGGATAAAAAAGAAGCCCTCAAAGAGCTGACGCGGCTACAGGTCGAGCTGGTCAAAATGCAAGAATGGATCAAGCACGAAGGCTTGAAGGTCGTGGTGATTTTTGAGGGGCGCGATGCGGCGGGCAAAGGCGGCGCGATCAAGCGCATCACTGAGCCACTCAACCCACGTGTGTGTCGCGTGGTCGCGCTTGGCACGCCGACGGAGCGCGAAAAGACACAATGGTATTTTCAGCGCTATGTGGCGCATCTGCCGGCAGCGGGCGAGATGGTGCTGTTTGACCGCAGCTGGTACAACCGCGCGGGCGTCGAGCGCGTGATGGGGTTTTGCTCGGACGAGGAGTATCATGAGTTTTTGCGCTCGTGTCCTGAGTTTGAGCGCATGTTGATTCGCAACGACATCATCCTCATCAAGTATTGGTTTTCGGTCAGCCCCGACGAGCAAGAGCGGCGCTTTACAGCGCGCATCAACAACCCAACTAAACGTTGGAAGCTCAGCCCGATTGATCTGCAATCGCGCGCGCGTTGGATGGATTACTCGAAGGCAAAGGACGAGATGTTTTCATTCACCGACACCAAGCAATCGCCGTGGTATGTCGTGGATGCGGACAACAAAGCCGTGGCTTATCTCAATATGATTCGGCATTTGCTGAGCTTGATTCCATATAAAGAATTGGATCGCCCTGAGATCGAGCTGCCCAAGCTGCAAACGATTGCGGCGTATGAGCGTCCGCCGCGCGACTATCAGACGTTTGTGCCTGAGTTTTACAAGTGATTTTTGTTGTCACTCTGAGCAAAGCGAAGAGTCCCGTTTGGATGGACAAGAGTGCATAGCCTCGCCGCGGGATGCTTCGCTCCGCTCAGCATGACAAAATCGAACTTTAAGCCTGCCAGGACCACTGATACAGGTTTGGATAGCCGCGCGGCAGAATCGTAAAGCCTTTGACCTTACTATTGGCCGCCCACACGACCTCTATCGTCTGGAACTTGATAAGCGGCACATCCTCAATCATGGCCTTCTTCATGATCTGCTCATAGCTCACCTTGCGCTTGTCGCGCTCGGACACCTTCTTCCCCTCGTTGAACCACTCTTCGACCTGCG
>CAZVQE010000242.1:0-4302 GCA_964628875.1 uncultured Anaerolineae bacterium | reverse complement strand
TGGCGATTTTTTGCACTTGCGTCACGCCTGCGAGGTTGGGCGCTAGCGCGGTGAGAAACATCGAGCTGGTCACGCAGGTGACGGCGAGCGCCGTCCACATGATGTACGAGCCGATCTTGCGCGCGGTCGGTCCGGGCTCCGAGCCATACAGCGCCGGGATATTGCGCAAAATGGGGAACAGCGTGCCGCCACTGCGAGCGGTGTTTGACGGCATAAACGGCGCAAGAATGAGATCGGATGCTGCCACGGCGTAACCCAGTCCGAGCGTATTTTTGCCGAGCAATTTGACGAGCATCAGACCGAGTCGCTTGCCAAGTCCGGTTTTTTGATAGCCCAGCGCAAACATAAACGCGGCGAAGATAAGCCAAACTGTGCCGTCTGAGAAGCCAGAGAGCGCCCATCGGATGGAGGCAGCTTGCACGCCAGATGCAGTTGTAAATGCGTTTGAGAGCCAATTGGCATCGGTGGTGGTTTTGAGATCAGCCACTGCCAGACCTAAAATACCTGCAACCGTCACACCGATAAACCCGACGGCAGCCGCGGGCAATGGTTCGAGGATGAGACCGACCACGACAGCCGCGAACACGGCGAAATATCGCCACGCCACGCCCGTCATTCCAGCAGGCGCAGGCAAAACAAAAATGAGCAGACCAACGAGCAGAGGGATTAAAGCTTTTACATATTTTGCTTTCATGATAAAGTGTAAGCGAGGATCTTTGCGAGCAAAACGATGAAAGACTCGGCAAAGAACTAACGCACGAGCCGCAGAGCACGGAGTTCCTCGTGTTTACGGCGGATATAAATAAGCGGAACCCATAGATATTTTGACGCAGATTGCGATATATAAATCATCCTCGTTTATATGAAAAACCGCCTTTGTGTCTAATGCACACCTAGCCACTTAGCTGTTGCACCGGTAAGACCAAGGCACGATAATCATCACATTTACAAACAAAAAAACCGACTGATTCAGTCGGTTTTTTTGTTTTATCACTTCTCGCCGCGCCAACGTTTGGCGTCTGCGCAGTCGCAATGTTTGAGCTTTTTGCCTTGGTTGCAAAATGGGCAAATATCGTTGCGTCCTAATTTGCTGACATTGACTTTCTTTGTAGGTGCGGCGCTGATCACAGGAGCTGACGTCGCCGCGACCGGAGCCGAGGCTATCGTCGCTTTATCATCTGACTTGGCGGCGGCTTTATTGCGCGAAGGTGTCTTGACGGGTGGGCGCACCTGACGCTGTGGTTGCTGTGCTTGCGGCTCGGCGTTGAGCCGCACATTAAAGATGCGCTTGGCGACCAGACTGCGAATCGAAGCATTCATGTCCTCAAACGTGTTGCTGGCTTCGACGCGATATGCCACCAACGGGTCACGTTGACCATACGCGCGCAGCCCGATGCCCTCGCGCAGCTCATCGAGATCGGTCAAGTGACGCACCCAAAATTGATCTACGATCTGGATCAAAATCGAGCGGTCGCGCACGAGACGAATCGCATCAAAAAAAGTTTTGCTGAGCGCGTCGTTGTGTTCATTTGGGATCGTCGCCAATGGCATGTCCTTGATCTGGTCGAATGTGGCTGCATCAAAATGTTCTTTTGCCCATGTGGCAACACTCTGTGACAAGATGTCGGGGTTCTTATCCATGATGCCAAACGTTGAGCCAATCAACTTGGCTTGCGTCAAAAAGCCATTCGCCGCCTCTTGGACGCCATCGGTGTAATGCTCCTCAGCCCATTGCTCAAGCTGATCAGTGATGTCCTCTTGCACGCCCTTGCGCCATTGCTCTGGGTCAAAGCCTTGTGGCAACGGCATGATCGCGCGCACGTCATTTGCCAGCGCATGCACATCCCATTGCTGGGTGTCATCGCCGTGGATGTGCGATTTGACCAAAATCTCTAGCTCATCGCCAACCATATTTAGCACGACCTCTTTAAGGTCCGGCTTTTCGAGGATCGTGCGGCGTTGGCTATAGATGACTTCGCGTTGTTTGTTGATCACGTCGTCATATTGAATGACATGTTTGCGCACGTCAAAGTTATAGCCTTCGACCTTTTCTTGCGCCTGCTCGATGGACTTCGACAAGATGCCATATTCCATTGGCACGTCTTCTTCCATCTTCATGCGATCCATCAGGTCTTTGACACGCTCGCCGCCAAATCGGCGCATGAGATCATCATCGAGGCTGACAAAAAAGCGCGTGCTGCCGGGGTCGCCTTGGCGCGCGCAACGCCCGCGCAACTGATTGTCAATGCGGCGCGCCTCATGACGCTCAGTGCCAACCACATGCAAGCCACCCAGCGCCAACACTTTGGCTTTGTCAGCCGCGCAATCCTCCTCTGCTTTTTTGAGCGCCGCTTGCCACTCTTCGGGCGGCACTTCGGTCAGGTCGCGCCCCTCTCTGCGCAGCGCCTCGCGCGCGATGCCCTCTGCGTTGCCGCCCAGCAAGATGTCCACGCCGCGTCCCGCCATGTTGGTGGCAATCGTGACTTCGCCACTGCGACCAGCTTGGGCGATGATGCCGGCTTCTTTTTCGTGCTGTTTGGCGTTGAGCACTTGATGCCGCACGCCACGATTGGTCAGCGCGCGGCTGAGCATTTCGCTTGTTTCAATGGCGATTGTGCCAACTAGAATCGGGCGCCCCGTTTTGTGAACTTCCTCGATTTCATCTACTACGGCTTTGAATTTGGCTTTTTCGGTCTTGTAAACTAAATCTGCGTAATCCAAGCGTCGGAAGTATTTGCGACCCGTCTTTGGATCAACCAACACCGTGATCGCGCTGCCGTCCACAAATTCATCTTTCTTCTCAGTCAGTTTCTTTTGCGCAAGCTGATACTCGACGTGCGTTGGCAATGGCACGACCTCAAGGGTGTAAATCTTAAAAAATTCCTCGCTCTCGGTCATGGCGGTACCGGTCATGCCGCCGAGCTTGTCATACATGCGAAAGAAATTTTGGAAAGTGATCGTTGCGTAGGTCAGCGACTCGCGCTGCACCTTCACGCCTTCTTTGGCTTCGATAGCTTGGTGCAAGCCCTCGCTAAATCGGCGTCCGTACATCAGACGACCCGTAAATTCATCTACGATGATGATCTCTTTTTTGTCGCTGACGACGTAGTCGCGGTCGCGCTCAAAGATGACCTCAGCGCGCAACGCATTGTCAAGATACGGCAGCATCTCAGAGTTTGCGCCTTCATACAAGTTGCCGACGCCGAGCAAACGCTCCATCTTGCGCACGCCCACCTCTGTCAGTGTGACGTTGCGCGCTTTGACATCCACCCAGTAGTCGCCATCTGGATTTTTCTCGTCATCGTTTTGGCTGGCTTGCAGATTGCGCACGAGCTGCGCCATGCGCATATAGAGCGGCGATGGCTCATCGGCTGGACCGGAGATGATCAGCGGCGTGCGGGCTTCATCTATGAGCAAGTTGTCCACTTCGTCAATCACAGCGTAATTCAACAAAGGCTGACCGTCGTCGCGCACGCGCTGCACACACTCACTCAGGTCTTGATTCATGTTGTCACGCAGATAGTCAAAGCCAAACTCGTTGTTTGTGCCATAGGTGATGTCGCACTGATACGCATCGCGGCGGCGAACGGGGCGCAGATTGAGCAGGCGATCATCGCTGGATGGATAGCTCGGGTCATACACATAGGTCGAGTCATCCGGTCGCGCGTCGCCCGCGCTCTGAATCACACCCACACTCATGCCAAGCAAGTGATAAGCGCGACCCATCCACTGCGCGTCGCGTTTGGCGAGATAGTCGTTTTGCGTGACGAGGTGCGCGCCTTTGCCGGCGATGGCGTTGAGATAGAGCGGCGCGGTTGCCACCAGCGTTTTGCCCTCGCCGGTGCGCATCTCGGCGATCTTGCCCTGATGCAATAGCGCGCCGCCGACGAGCTGCACGTCATAGTGGCGCATGTTGTTGACGCGGCGGCTGGCTTCGCGGATGGTCGCAAAAGCTTCAGGCATCAATTCGTCGAGCGTCTCACCGTCTTGATAGCGCTGCTTAAATTCTGTTGTCTTGGCGCGCAGCTCATCGTCGCTGAGCTTTTGATAATCAGGCTCCAGCGCGGCACAACGCTCAATCATCGGTGAGAGTCGAGCGAGGGCGCGGTCGCTGTCGGAGCCAGTGAGTTTGGTCAAAAAATTTCGAATCATGGTATGTACGCCATTTGTGCAAATGGCAGAACTGAAAATTATAGCGGCGAGAGGTTTTGCGTCTCAGTTGGCGTTTAGGTGAATGTCGCGCTAGCGATTAGGTGGTCAATCGCCGCACCGCCCAAACGTGCACGACAAACATCACACACT
>CAZVQE010000241.1:0-4315 GCA_964628875.1 uncultured Anaerolineae bacterium | reverse complement strand
CCGAATTACGTCCAGTTTTTCCAAAATGTCATGCAATTATTCATAGTCAAAAACCACCTCTTTCTATCGAAGAAATGAAGACCATATTGCGTATGCAAAAGGCTGTATAATGTATGCGCGAGGTGAATCAATGCCTTTGTTGCAAGTTAGAGAGTGTCCTGAAGACATCTACAAAAAAATCGCTTTGGCGGCAAAACGCCAAAATCGTTCGATAGCGCAACAAGTGGTTGTGTTGCTTGAGCAGAGCCTCGGGCAAGAACAATCAAATATCGAGCGCCGCAAACAGATTCTTGCAAAAATTGAGAAACGATCAATATCTGCAAAAGCCAAAGCGATAGATGAAGTCGCGCTTGTGCGCGAGGATCGCAACCGATGATCGTCGTGCTGGACGTGAGCGCCGCTGTGCAAATTCTTCTTCAAAAGGAGAAGAAAGATCAATTTGCATCTCATTTTCACGAAGCCTCATGGGTTATTGCGCCTGATTTATTTGTTTCTGAGATTTCTAATGTTCTGTGGAAATATCACCGTGTTGGCGCTGTGACTCATGATGAATGCATTCAACTGGTTGAAGACGGCATCAGCATGATAGATGATTTTGTTGAAGCCAAAGAACTATGGAAGGAAGCGCTCAGCGAGGGCATCAAAAATAACAGCGCGATTTACGATATGTTTTATGTGGTGCTGGCACGCCGCAATGACGCAAAGCTTATTACAAATGACGGCGCGTTGGCGGCGCTTTGCAAAAAGCTTCGCATCGCGGTTGTCAGCTAAGCTAACCAGCGATAATCGCATCTAATGAAAATACTTGTGACTGGCGGCGCGGGGTTCATTGGCTCGCACACCGTCGAGGCGATCATTGCGCTGGGACACACCGCGCGTGTGTTTGACAATCTCTCCACTGGCGACGAATCCAATTTGCCGAAATCTGAGCTGGTTGAATTTGTAAAAGGCGACATCACCGACGCCGATGCTGTGATGGATGCCGTGCGCGGGTGCGACGCGATTATGCACTCGGCGGCGGTCGTCAGCGTGCCACAATCCATCCAAGAGCCGCGTGAAACCTTTGAGATCAACACGCGTGGCACAGTCAATCTACTCGAAGCCGCGCGCGTTCAACGCATCGCGCGGTTTGTGTTTTCTTCGACCTGCGCTGTGTACGGCGATCTGCCGGGCACCAAAACTGAAAGCTCCGAACTCTGTCCGCTCGTGCCTTATTCCGCCTCAAAGCTGATGGCTGAAGAATGGGCGCAAGTGTATGCGCGCAACTACGACCTCTCGATTGTGCGTTTGCGCTATTTCAATGTGTATGGCGTAAGGCAACATGCCAACTCGCCTTACAGCGGTGTGCTAGCAAAGTGGACGAACGCAATCAAGCAAAACAAGCCATGTCTGATCTTTGGCAACGGCGAGCAGACGCGCGACTTTGTCAATGTGCGCGATGTCGCCCAAGCCAATGTCACCGCGTTGATGCACTCGGCGCTAGAGGGCGATGTGTTGTTGAATGTGGCGACAGCGCATTCGGTCTCGCTCAATGATGTGCTGGATGCGCTCGACACCGTTGCGCCCGCAAAAGTCAAACGCGAATATCATCCGCCGCGCGAAGGCGACATCGTGCATTCGTCCGCAGACAGCTCGCGGCTGCAGTCACTCGGTTGGCGCCCACGAGTGACCCTCGAAGAAGGATTAAAGGAATTGATTCATTAAGGCATTGGTTCATTTGATCATTTTGCAATGGCTCAATGAACTAATGAAGAAATCACCATGTTTGATCTCCTCATCAAAAACGGAAAAGTTGTCACCGCCGAAGCCACATTCAACGCGGATATCGGCGTAACGGACGGCAATATCAGTGCGATAGCACAGCGGCTCGACGCCGATGCTGCGCGCGTCATTGACGCGAATAGTTGCTATGTGTTGCCGGGCGCGATTGATGCGCATGTGCATCTGCATATGCGTACAGGCGTCGGGCGCACCGCCGATGATTGGCGCAGCGGCACGATTGCGGCGGCGCTGGGTGGCACGACCACGATTGTTGATTTTGTGGACATGTCGCCGAGCGAGACCATGCTCGATGCGCTCGCGCAACGCCTCGATGAGACGCGCGATGCAGTGATTGATTTTGGCTTGCATATGACGATCCAGCCCGACATACACGCGGTGAATGGCGTGCCGAAAATCATTAGCGCCGAGCGACTTGCACAGATTCGCGGCGCGCGTGATGCCGGTTGCGCGACATTCAAGATGTACACCGCGTATCCAAATTTTCAGGTGCAATCGGGCGACCTCTATCGTGCGCTGTGTGCGATACGTGAGGTGGATGGCTTGGCGTGCATCCATGCGGAGAATGGCGATGTGATTGATGTGTTGCGCGAGCGCGCCGTGACGCGCCAAGCTGAGTTGCCATTGTCATCTGCGTATTGGCATGCGTTGACTCGTCCGCCTCAGATCGAGTGTGAATCGGTCAATAGCGTGGTGACATTTGCCGAGCACACAGGCGCGCGCGTGTTGATCTTTCATCTGGGTTGCGAGGACGCGGTGCAGATCATAGGCGCTGCAAAGGCACGCGGTGTGAGCAATGTATTTGGCGAAACTTGCCCGCAATATCTTGCGCTGACTGACGACTATCTCAAGCGCGACGACGGACGTATGTGGGTGTGTTCGCCGCCGTTGCGCACACAGCGCGACCAAGATGCCATGTGGCGCATGTTGCGCAGTGGCGCACTTGACATCATCAGCAGCGATCATTGCCCGTACACACGCGCCCAAAAAGAATCCTCGCGCAACGACTTTCGACAGATGCCGGGTGGTGTGCCGGGCATTGAGACGCGGCTTGGGTTGGCTCATCAGTTTGGTGTGCGCGCTGGTCACATGTCGCTGGGCGAATGGGTGCGCAGTTGTTGCACGCGCCCAGCTGAAATTCACAACCTGAAAAACAAAGGACGCATCGCCGTAAATTACGACGCTGATATCGTCATCTTCGATCCAACCATTCACAAAAGCTTGACACAAGATCAACTGCACATGAATGTAGATTTTTCGCCGTATGTGGATTTGACCTGCGAGGGTTGGACGCGCGACGTCATCTCTCGCGGTGAGGTCATCGTCGAGCGGCAACAGTTTGTCGGCGCAATCGGGCGTGGCAAGTTTGTGAAGCGATGACCGATCACTGACAACCAAAAACCATATAATCAAAAAATGCGCAAATACATTGATATTCAATTGAGCGACCGCAGCGTCAGCACGCGCGAGGTCAACGGCGAAGATGCCGTGCGGGCAGGGCGATATCTCATTGCCAAGACGCTCGTCGCGCAAGGCGTCGCCAAAGCCGACCCACTCGGTCCAGATAATCCGTTGATCTTCTCGGCGGGACCATTTGCGGGCAGCACCTTTAGCAATGCCAATCGCACGAGCGTAGGCTGCAAGAGCCCGCTGACAGGCGGTGTCAAAGAGGCTAATGGCGGCGGTACATTTGCGTATGGCATGGGTCAGCTTCATATCAGCACCTTCGTATTGCACGGCATCTCTGAGGATTGGGTACTCATTCATTTTAAGAAAGATGGCAGTATTGAATTTGAGGATGCGAGTATTTATCTCAACAAAGGTAACTTTGAAGTGGCGCAAATGCTGTATGCCAAGTACGGCAAAAAAGTGACACTCGGTCTGTGCGGTCCCGTCGGCGAATATCAAGGTTTGCTTGCGGGCATCGGATTTAGCGATGTGGACGGGCGCCCCTCGCGCATGGCGGCTCGCGGTGGCGTGGGCGCAGTGATGGGCAGCAAACGCGTCAAAGCGATTGTGATTGATCTTGACCGCACGCCGCAATTTCACGACCCGAAAGGCGTGCGTGACGCACTCAAAGATTACGCCAAGATGCTATTGGCTGACTCAGTTGTAAAAGGGTTTTATGCGGCGGTCGGCACGATGGGCATGGCTGACTTTCAGAATCTCGTTGGCGGTTTGCCGACGCGCAACTTTAGCAGCGGGCAATTTGCCAATACAAGCGCGGGCGAAACATTTACGATGGGTGGCGACTACATCGGTCCACTCAATACGTCGCGCGGTGGCGAGCAGACGCACGCGTGCATGCCAGGCTGCTCGATTCAGTGCAGCAATGTGTATCACGGCGCTGATGGCAAAGAGATCGTCTCGCCTGTCGAATATGAGACGCTGGGTTTGCTTGGCACAAACTGTGGCATCGGCAACCCCGATGACCTCGCAGCGTTAAATTACATCTGCAATGACCTAGGCATTGACACCATCGAGACCGGCGCGATGCTAGCTGTGTTGATGGAGGCAGGCTTGGCAAAATTTGGCG
>CAZVQE010000240.1:0-4345 GCA_964628875.1 uncultured Anaerolineae bacterium | reverse complement strand
TTGCGCATAAATGGCACCGTCATGGTGACGAGCGCGCGATCGGGCAGCGTGTATTGCGCGTGACGGCTGAGCTTTTTGATGTAGCTAAAAATGTAGTCCCAGCGACCGCAATTCAACCCAACGATGTAGTCACGCAACTCATACAAAATCTCATCCTCCTCAAACGCGCCGAGTATCGTCTCGATCAGCGCGGTCACGGCGATACTGCTCTTGGGGAATTTGAGTCGAGCGGTCGCGTAATTAAACACATCGTTCCATAGTCGCGCCTCGAGGTGGCTCTCCATCTTTGGCAGATACAAATACACGCCGCTGCCTTTATCAAGCAAGGCTTGAGCGTTGCGCAAGAAATACAGACCAAAATCAAACAAGCTACCGCTCATTTGCTCGCCATCCACGATCATGTGCTTTTCATTCAAATGCCATCCGCGCGGGCGCACGATCAATGTGGCAATTTTGTCGTTGAGTTTGTATTGCTTGCCGTCGGGATTTGCAAAGCTGATCGTGCCGCGAATGGCGTCGCTGAGGTTGATGTGCCCTTGGATGTTGTTGTCCATCGTCGGCGAGTTGGCATCCTCAAAATCCGCCATGAAACAATTGGCGCCGCTGTTGAGCGCATTGATGACCATCTTGCGATCAACGGGTCCGGTGATCTCGACGCGCCGATTGAGCAAATCTTTTGGTATGTCGCGCACATGCCACTCGGCGTCACGGATGTGCTGCGTATGCGGCAAAAAGTTTGGCAATTCACCCGCATCAATACGTGCCTGTCGCTCGACGCGATTTTGCAATAGCGCCAGTCGCGTGCGATTAAACAAACGATGCAGCTCGGCGAGAAATTCGACGGCAGCAGGCGTGAGGACTTGATCGGTTTCGGCGTTTTTTGGAAATGTGAGTTGGACTGTGCGAGACATGCCGCAAGTATAAACAAAATGCGTCTATAGATCAATTCGATACAAAAGCACTTCGCGTTCGCTCGCCTGAGATTCTCTAAATCGGCGCACAAAATAAGCGCCATTGGAGAGCATGACACGTTGCGAGGCAATGTTATCTACATCCGTCGTCAGCTCTACATATGGCAGATGCTCTTGGCGCACCTCGAACAACAGTTGACGCAACGCCTCAGTCGCATAGCCGCGCCGTTGCTTCCACGGCACAACCGAGTAACCAATATGCCCCAACACATGCGGCGGCAATTCGGTCGTGCCGCGTTGCCAACGAAAATTGATCATGCCGCAAAACTCGCCATCCCACAGCCAACGTGTATAGCCGGGCAAACGCTTTGCGAGACTGCCGTCAGATAAAACCACTGGTGGTCCCTCTGCATTGCGATCTTCTTTCAACCGCAATACTTCGTCGGCATCTTGCGCGATGCGCGCCAGCTCTTCTTGCGCGGCTGCGAGGCGCATCGTATTGGGCGACCAGCCCGCCTTGAGCGCGGCGATGTAGCCTTCCAAATGTTCACGCGCGGGAATGACTAAATTCATATGTGCCATTTTACGGGTCAGACTTCTTGAAGAAGTTTGACCCGTTGCATTCTTTAATGAAAAATTGTGCCAGCGGCACGCAAGCCATCCAAATTCGTGATGCGCACTTGCTTCACACCCGACTCGAGCGCTTCGAGCGCGGTGCGCACCTTTGGGATCATGCCGCCGCTAATCACACCAGCAACAATTAGCTTTTCGGTCTGCACGGCATCGAGCGACGCAATCAGTTTTTTGTCGCCGTCTAATACGCCCGGCACATTGGTAACAAAAGTCAGCATACTGGCATCAAGTGTCTGCGCGATGGCGCCTGCCACATGATCGGCGTTTACGTTATAAATCTCGCCGTCCTCGCCGAGTGACATCGGCGCGATGACAGGCACGACGCGTTTTTGAATCAGGCTGAGCAAAATTTCGGCGCGCACTTGTGTTGGTTTGCCAACAAAGCCAAGCTCCTCGCGCAGTTGCGTGACGCGCACCAAGCCAGAATCCACACCGCACATGCCAAATGCATCTGCGCCAGCGTTAATGATCGCGGCGGTTAGACGCTTGTTGGCGAGACCACTCAGCACCATGAGCGCCGCATCTCGCGCGGGCGCAAAGGTGACTCTCAGCCCATCTATAAATTTAGTTTGAATCTTAAGCGCCGCCATCAGCTCGGTGAGTTCCTTGCCACCGCCATGCACGACTACGGGCGAAGCGCCATTCTGCAAAACCGACGCGATGCCCTGCGCAAATCGCGCGCTAAACGCAGGATCATCGAGATCGCTGCCGCTAATCTTAAAAAGCTGAATTGACATCTTGCGAGTGCGATTTATAACACGCCATTGCAATTGACGATTGAGCTATTTACTCATTGACGATTGCAATAGCTCAATTGACAATTGTCAATGGCAGAGCGATCAGATATCGCTTTTGTGGAATGGGAGTCGCAGTAGGCGTCGGCGTAGAAGTAAACTGCGGATTGCACAACGCTGTTGTCCATGCGTTACCAAGTTTGGCATAGCCCGACCAATTTGGGTGCAGTTCATCATACAAATCATCAATCGCCAGCACATCATGCATATCCACTAACGCAATCTTGTGCGCTTGATGTTGATGATCCACAACGATATCAATCAGCGCATTGTTAAATTCATCGCGGCGTGCTTGCCACCACTCAGGTTTATTTGCAGTCAACAGCGTCGCCACGCGCACATCCGCATTTGGCTGATTAAGATAAATTTTTTGCAGCAACCGATTCATGCGATCAACGACGACGGGCATATCCTCGCCCGCGCCGATGTCATTGACGCCGATCAACAACAGCACGATATCGGGCTGGCGAATCGCCACCCAGTCGCCGATGAACTGCGCGAGGTCGTCAATCGTCGCGCCCGTGATGCCACCGTGATCGCCATCCGGCAGTTGGCTGTATTCGCCGTTGTTAAAGGGTCCCGTAAAGTCTACGCGTACGCCTGCGCGCGACAGACTGCGAAATAGCGCGATGCGATATCCGCCCGGATGTGTGTAATAGCCTTCTGTGATCGAGTCGCCCGCCGGTAAGATTTTTACGTCGCGGTTGGCGAGCGCGCACTGGCTGAATGTGGCCGCAGTTGGCGTGATGCTGGCTTCGTGCGTTTTGATGGCAACGCGGTCAGTTGCGCTCAGCGGCGATCGCGTTATCAACACTCCAACCGCAACCACGCACACACTCATTCCAAGCCAAAATGCTCGAATGCGCCTCACTCAGTTTGTCCCGCCAGCTCCCACAATCGCAGCGGGCTGATCGGACACTCCAAAATCTCAATCGTTTTACCTGCGCCGCGTAGTGCATCCTCGACCGCCTGCACAAAGCACGGACCGACCGGAATCGCGCCAGCTTCGCCCGCGCCCTTGATGCCGAGTGGGTTAAACGGCGACGGCGTAACGGTGTGATCGCCCTCCATACGCGGCACATCTAGCGCGGTCGGCAACAGATAATCCATGAACGTGCCATTGATGAGCTGCCCATTTTCATCGTATTTCAGCTGCTCATAAAACGCGTTGCCGATGCCTTGGGCGACGCCGCCTTGCACTTGACCCTCAAGCACGAGCGGATTGATGACTGTGCCGCAATCATGCACGACGGCGTATTTTTTGATCTCGACGTTGTAGGTCTCAGGATCAACCTCAACGATCATGGCATGTGCGCCACTCGCCGTGCTTCCGCTAGCCGGACCAAAATAATTTGTGGATTCGAGCCCCGGCACGGTACCGGGTTTGACCGCGCCGCGCAATGGATTTGCTTTTGCAGCTAACTCGCCTATCTTGATGCTGCGCGATGGCACGCCGACGACTTGCGCCTTGCCACCGACTAGCTCGATATCTTGCTCGGCACACTCAAAAAACTCAGCCGCAAGCTTAATGGCTTTATGACGCACATCCTTTGCGGCTTCATTGATGGCGTTGCCCGCGACCACAGCGCCGCGCGATGCAAATGTGCCTGCGCCCCAATAGAACTGATCCGTGTCACCAGTGACGACCTCGACATCACGCACATCCACGCCAAGCTGATCGGCGACCAACTGCGCAAACACGGTATAGTGGCCTTGCCCCTGTGTGCCTACGCCCGTTGCGACGCTGACTTTGCCACTGGTTTGTACTTTGACACGCGCGCCTTCATACGGTCCGATGCCGGTGCCTTCAACGTACTCGACGATGCCCAAGCCAACCCATTTGCCGCTCGCGCGTTGGCGCGGCAGATCCTCATTCACCGCAACATCATAATCAATCAACGCCTTACACTTTTGCAAAATCGGATCGTAGTTACCGCTGTCATAGGTCAACTGCGAAAAATCTTGATAAATGATTTGGTTGTTATAGGGGAATTGCTCTGGGCGGAT
>CAZVQE010000239.1:0-4354 GCA_964628875.1 uncultured Anaerolineae bacterium | reverse complement strand
ACGGCATCAAAATGCCAAATTACATCGCGTGGATGAAGTCGTGTTATTACATCTCTGTGCTTGGCAATCCCGCAATTTCAGTGCCGTGTGGATTTACAGCCGACGGATTGCCAATCGGTTTGCAGATCGTTGGGCGATTTAGAGGTGAATTGAGTTTGTTGCAAATGGCATATGCGTTTGAACAAGCAACCCTGCACGGCGCGCGCAAACCGCCTGTGGTAAATTTGCCGTGATGAAGCTGTCCGTCATCATTCCGGTTTACAACGAAGTCGAGACAATTGCTGAATTGTTGCGACGTGTGGCTGCGGTGGATGTCACACCACTCGAAAAAGAAATTGTCATCGTGGATGACAGCTCAAAAGATGGCACACATCATGTGTTGGCAGAGCAGACGCACATCCCAAATTTGCGCGTCATCACACACGCAGTCAATGGTGGCAAAGGCGCGGCATTGCAAACCGCCATGCAAAATGTGACAGGAGATGTCATCATAATTCAAGATGCCGATCTTGAGTATGACCCAAATGACTATCGCGTCTTGGTGCAACCCATATTAGACGGTAAAACAAAGGTTGTCTACGGAGTGCGCAATCTCAGCACTCAGCGCTGGCACATGGCGATGGGAAATCGCTTTGTCACGCTGGTGACAAATTTGCTGTATGGCGCAAATCTCAAAGACATGGAGACATGCTACAAAACGATGGCGCGCGAGGTAGTGCAAGGTCTTAATCTTGAGTGCCGTCGCTTTGATGTAGAGGCTGAGATTACCGCAAAGATTTTGCGACGCGGTTACAAAATCATCGAGGTGCCAATCCATTACAACGCGCGCTACGAACAAAAGAAACTCTCGCCGATGGATGGCTTTCCCACGATCAAAGCATTGCTCAAATACCGATTTAGCAAAAATTAACGCAAGACCCTGTGAAATAAAAACTCCGCAAGTAATTACTTGCGGAGTTTTTTGATTTCGCAGCGTTTTGTGAGATTTAGAACAAATTCCACAAATACTGGTTGTAAACCTCGTGATGATATTGCACCTCAGGCGCCTTGACAAATGTGCCGAGTAGGCGCGGGCAGCGATCAGCTGAGCCTTGTTTGAGATCAGCATAGCGCGCCTTGACATCTGCGCCTATCAAACTCGACGCCCAATTCGCATTGCGAAAATTGTCAATCGCGGTGTAAATGTTATCTGGCAAATAGCGCGCGGCTTGGCGCAAATTCTTCTCTTTGCTGATATTGCCTTCCAAGCCGGTCTTAAATACGCTGAGCATCACGAGATACGGATTTGCATCTGGCGCCACCGAGCGCACCTCGATGCGCGCGCTCTTCTCATTGCCAATAGGGATGCGCACCATCGAGCCGCGATCCGTCGGCGAAGCTTTGATTTGATTGGGCGCCTCAAAGTGTGGATCGAGACGGCGATACGCATTGACGCTGCTGTTGAGCAAGAGACAAATGTCGTTGCCATGCGTCAAGATGCGATCAACAAATGACCACGCAAACTTGCTCAGCTTCTCTTCGCCTTTGGCATCCCAAAACAAGTTTTTGCCATTCTTGCTGATCGAGACGTTGGTGTGCATGCCGTTGCCGTTGACACCGACCACCGGCTTTGGCAAGAAGCTGGCGGTGTAGCCCATCTTTGTGGCGACTTGGCGGCAGATCAGCTTGTAGAGTTGAATCTGATCTGCGGCATTGACCACATCGCTGTAGCTGTAGTTAATCTCAAACTGCGACGGCGCGACTTCCGGGTGATCCTTTTCATTTTCAAAGCCCATCGCGCGCTGCACTTCGGCGGCTGTGTCAATGAATTGACGCAGCGGGTCGCCTGGCAACGAGTGATAGTAGCCACCTGTGTTGGCATACTCAAATTTGCCTGTCTCATGAAACAAGCGCTCTGCGTTTTCACCCTTAAACAAAAACCCTTCAACCTCGTTGGCTGCGTTAAATGTATAGCCGTCTGACTTGTAATAGGATTCTGCAAATGTCTTTAGCACGCCACGCATATCGGCGTTGTAGGGCGTGCCATCTTTGTCAATGACCTCGCCAAACACCAGCACCTTGCCGGGTCCAAAGATATCTGCGGGCGCCCAATAAAATGAAGGCCAATCTATCGCCAAACGCAAATCGCTCTCGCGCTGAGCAGTAAATCCTCGAATCGAGCTGCCGTCAAATGTCAAGTTGTCCCAGCTCTTGAGCAAAAACTTTTTGTCGTAATCCAACATCTGCAGGCGTCCCTCAAGGTCGGTAAATAGAACCGTGACGGCTTTGATGCGCGACTCATCCTTAAGGTATTTGATGCGTTCCTCACGAATCGTGTCCGGCGAGACGCGATCACGGCGTTGCTTCTTCGCAGCGAGGTTTAGTTCCTCAAGCTCAGAATAGGGTATCTGTAAAAATTCACGTAGTTCGGTTGTCATTTTGATCTCCTGAAAAGATGTACGAGCCAACAAAAAAGACGCAACGCCCTCTGGGTGAGTGCGCCACGTCTCGGTGACAACCTATTGACATTGAGAGCGCGTCTTGTTCGCTCAGCGCGCGATTATAGCGCACTCGATCTTGCGGTGGTAAATTGGCGGTATGCGCGAGATACTCTCAGATGTCAGCCAATGGTTTGCAAGCGGTGAGCAAAACATCGCCGTGGCAATGGTTGTCAGCACATGGGGCTCGGCGCCGCGCGGCATCAGCAGCAAATTTGCACTTGCGGCAGGCGATCGCGTATCTGGCTCGGTCAGCGGCGGCTGCGTCGAGGGCGCGGTGTATGACGCGGAACTCGTCGTTTTGCAGAATGGCAAACCGCAACTGCTGAAATTTGGCGTGGCGGATGAGACCGCATTTGAGCAAGTTGGCTTAGCCTGCGGCGGCAGCATCGAGGTGTTTGTGCAGCGCCTCGCGCACGACGATCTGCAATTTTGGCAGCACGCCGCGCAGACTGAGACTGGATTCGCCACAGCCACCGTCATCGAAGGCACAGCTGAATCAATCGGCCGCAAAATCACATTTATCGAGGGGCAACACGCAGCGCAATCAACACCCGCCCATGCTTTGGATGCAGCGCTGTATCAGCAGGCGCGCACAGCTTATGAGAATGGCGCTTCTGCGCAGGTCACGCTTGATGTTGCGGGGCAGGTGTATCGCGCATTTGTAGATGTACAGTTGCCGTCGCCGAGGTTGATCTTGATCGGCGGTGTGCATATCGCTATCGCACTGTGCGACATCGCACATACGCTTGGCTATCGTGTGGTCATCGTTGACCCGCGCGATGCGTTTGGCAACGCTCAGCGTTTCCCGCGCGCAGATCAAATTCTCAATCAATACCCCGAGGACGCACTGCCAAAGCTACATCTCAATCGTGCGACCGCTGTCGTGACGCTGACCCACGACAGCAAATTTGACGACCCTGCGTTGCAGATCGCGCTACCGAGCGCTGCGTTTTATGTGGGTGCGCTGGGCGGACGCACCACGCGCGAAAAGCGGCGTGTGCGGCTGTCACAGGCGGGCATGCGCGCGCGCGATCTGGAGCGATTGCGTTCGCCGATTGGGTTGCCGATTCACACGACAACGCCTGAGGAGATCGCGCTGGCGACGATGGCTGAGATCGTCGCCGCCAAAAACGAGATGCTACAATCTCGCGGCGCTTGATGTGCGCGCGTTCCGTTTATGGAGAATCTGATCCTTTTTATCGAGCGACTGTCGCGGATCGCTACGCCGCCGCTGATTGCGTCGCTCGTTTTGCTTGGGGCAGTCATCGTGGTGGTGCGCAATTGGCGCATTACGCTGCCGGTCATGATCGTGCAATATGTGTTAGTTGGCATTTTGCTGGCGCGCTCGATTCAGCCCGGGTTGGCGCTGATCGTCATCATCGCCGGCATCATCGTGTGCGCGGCGTTGAGCCTCGCAGCGCAGCGCGTGGATGATTTTCATGCCTCACGCGGCGAGTCTATCGCGATTGAGCGCGTGCAGCGCGTGACGTTGCGCACGCTGCCGACACAGGTGTTTGTGAGAATCGCCGCCGCGATGTTGGTAGTCACAGTTGCATTTGCGGCTTCGACGCGATATCCGTTGCCGGGCGCGGCGCGCGAGTTTGCGGTGGTGGCCTATGCGCTGGGCGCGTGCAGTTTAGTTGCCATTGGCATGTCATCAGAGGTGCTCAGCTCTGGCATCGCGTTGTTGTTGTTTATTTCGGCGGTTGAGTTGGCATATCTACCGTTGGAGCAAAATATTGATATCAGCATTTTGTTGGGCTTTTTGACGCTCTCGGTTGGAATCGTTGTTGCATATCTCGCGCTGATGGAGATTGACGCGACGCCTCCGAAGGAAGCCCGCGAGATAGTACCGATTGAATCAGAACCGATGC
>CAZVQE010000238.1:0-4466 GCA_964628875.1 uncultured Anaerolineae bacterium | reverse complement strand
TGTGATGTGCAATCTCGTGACCGGCGACAAGGATGTCATTTACGCGCTCTGGAAAAGAATCTGCAGTGTGCCCGGGAATAAAAAAAGTCGCGGGCAATTGATGCGTCTTGAGCAAATCAAGCACGCGCGGCACGCCTACACGCGCGCCAAACTCACCGCGCTCGAGCATATTGCGTGTCACACCAGCGCCGTATTCGAGCCACACAGACATCGCATCAAAGTCAAAGCTGAGACAAATCGTAGAGTTTGGCATGGTGTCTACGATATCACCGCACTTCAGCTTAACAATTTAATGAGAAAATGTTTGCGGACTTATGCGAATCATTCGCTTTCTCGAATTTCGATTAGTATTTTGGCTGTGCCTTTTGTTGACCCTCACTATTGGCGTTGCCAGCATGCTCATTCCTAGTTTGCCGGTTTCAAACTGGACCGCTCAAACTCTTTGGCAAAACCGCGAAGGACTGCTCAATGCTTTGACACTAATCTATATGTTTGCAGCAATGCGTTGGGCATTTATCGCAACGCCGCGTTTGTTGCAGCGGTTGCGCCCAGCATCTGCCACTCCGCAAAGTCAATTTGATCTTTTCGCTTCTCATATCGCCGGAAAATCTGGCAATCAAATTCTTCTTTTGACACCTCCGGCGCTTACGGTGATTGCGCTCTATCGCTTCGTGATGTTTGTTTTGTTGAATGGCGCTCCACCAGGTGAAATGAATTTTGGCATCGGTATTTTGGCTCTGCCCGCGGAGATTGCTATCGGCGTAGTGGGTGTGTGGCGCATGTTTTGGCTTTGGCGATTGTCCAATGCGCCCATTCAACTTAATCTTTTAGATGCAAGTCCGGTTTACCCATTTGGCGGATTGAGCTTTTTGTATGCGTCATTGTTGAGCATCCGTATGGCGCTGCGCTATATCTTTTTTGGCAATTCGATCATCGGCATGATGGCATTTTTCTTTGCAATATTCGCCGTCATCTCACTACTTATGCTCATCGTCCCGATTTGGGGCGTGCATACACAAATGAGCAACATCAAAGCCAATGCCATCAGAAACATTGATAGCGATTTGCAAAAAATAACCCAACCGTTATTTAGCTCGTCACCTCTCAGTGACGCGCAGCTCGCAGCCATCGCTCAAAGCACACAACCGCTTTACAGTTTGCGCGATCGCATAGCGCAAGTGCAAGCCTGGCCCGTGCCAAACTCATTCGCCGCCGCACAAGCATTGTTTGTGTCTTCGATGCCAGCGCTACTGCCTGTTGCCAAGCAGTATTTATTGCCCATGCTAGGACTGAGTTAGCAGTGAATGGCTTGTGCGCTCGACAAGCCATTCACAAAAAGTGACTACTGTAAAAATGAGGTGACATCACGCATCACGCTGCCGTCAGGGTTTAAGATACGCGCCTTGAATGCCCACGTTGCATTGCTGGCTTTTGTTTGCGCCACTTTGATGAGCAGCGTATTTGTGCCTTGCCTGAGATGCACCTTTGGCAAATCGAGATCGCGTATATCCGCTTGAATGTCGCGCTTGATGTTGTTCTTCCACACTGGCTGACCATTGAGCCAAGCGGCAATGCTCTCGTCAGAGTGCATGCCAAGCAAAGCATCACGTTCGCTCGGCACGTCAATATTCACAAACGCATACGCCACCATCTCGCCAACCGCATATCCCTCTTCGTTAGGCGCCATGATTGGCTTCAGATTGATGAGCCGCGAATCACTGTGCATGAGTTGGACGCGTCCGTCGCCGAGCGTTGGCGCAAATGCTGCTTCACCGCTTAGCGCATCATCTTCGATTTTGCGATTCAGATAACTACGCGTGACCAACCATGTGCGGATATAGCCGTCCTCAGGCGACTGGAACAGTCTGGCGCTGTCGAGGCTAAATTGCGCATTGCTCAACACGACACCATGCGCGACCTCGATGTATTGCGTGGGGGACATTTCTTCGCTCGGGATTTGTAATTTCAGCGTGGTGCTGATCTCTGTAGCAATTGATTTTTGGAAGGACGCATTGGTGCTGTCACGTTTATTGACCAGCCAGACTGAGCTCGCATCTTTTGGTAAATTGGCACTTGAGAGAGTCAACATCGCATCTTTGCGCAAAGGCATTCCGTCATATGCACCATTGATCTTGGCAATATCATCTCGCAACGGCAGCGGCTTCCATTCTGCCAGTGGCTTCTTTGTATAGCGAATCTGCCGCAGCCCGCCCGAATAAATCGAGAGGTAATACAACGATCCGTCGGGCGCAAACTTCAGATCCACTGGTTCGCCGACCTCGCTGCCAAAATTTTCGATACGCGCAATTTTGCCGTCTTTGTTTAGCGCCGCGCGCTTGATAAATTGCAATGAGTAATCCGCAAAAAACAAGTCGTCGCGCATTTCGTCCGGAAAATTTTTGTTGTTGTTGAAATCGCCTACAGTCAATGAAGCGTTATTTCCTGCGTGTGGATAGTCATAGTCGGCAGGCGTTGCTGTAAATAGCGTATTCGTCGCACACAGCGGATTGTTGGCATACTCTGGGCGCGTCACAATGCCTTCGATGCAGGGCCAACCAAAATTTGCGCCTGCGGTCGCGCGCTGAATTGACTCATACGTGTTCCAACCCACATTGCCAACATACGGGATGCCCGTGGTCGGATGCAATGCAAATCGAAACGGGTTGCGATGTCCGAGCGACCAGATGCGTGAGCGCGCGCTGCGCGGATTCGCCTCATCAAAAAACGGATTGCCTTTGACGCCATTACCAAAACGATCAATGCGAATTACCTTGCCATTCACTGTGTCAGTTGTCAGCGCGCGATACGAAAATGGTTTGACATCCACCGAGATTGAGCCGTCGCCAAACGCTACAAACAAATTCCCATCCGCCGCAAACTGCACATCGCCGACTGAGTGATTAATCATGTCAGACGAAAAGTCGTCCAACAAAATAAACGCACTGTCTTTGTCAAGCACATTGCCGCGCATCGTGTATCGCACCAATCTCCCCATGCAAGGCTCTTCAGTGTCCTTTGGCTTGCCGGGTGCGTCATACGAATACAACAAATACACATAGCCATTTTCGATAAATTTTGGATCAACGGCAACGCCGAGTAACCCGCGATCCGTATTTTCATTGACGATGTCACGCAGGTCTATCGCCAGTTGCGCGCGCACCACACCGTCTTGCATGACACGCACCGTGCCGCCTTTTTCGGTGATGAGCATGCGCCCGTCAGGCAAAAACGCCATCGCAGTCGGAAAGACAAGGTCGCTAGCGACGACACGCGCCTCAAAGCCATCCGGCAGTTTGATAGGTGGCGCGCTCTGTGCGTTGATATGCGGGGTGAATAGAACTGCGAGCGACATTGACGCGCAAAACGCAATCAACGCTCGCACAAATTGAAATGACTTTCGTTTCATTGTGCTCCGTCGGCGCATGCGCAACGAAGTGTCTGTCGTATTAAAGAGTTGCACATGCACGACCGACAAAATTATTCTAGCACTCGGCGATACATCAAAATATGTTCATTCATGCGTGCTAGCGCACTTCAATCTTGCCAACCACGAGTTTGTCTGCACCGCCACTCAGTTGCAGGAGTTGGCGCGGATATGGCTCAGTCAAAATACCCACTTGGATCGTAGCTACGCCGCGAGCCGCATTGCCATCAATCGGCAGCACATACTCATCCACAAAATAAACATCGGGTTGCCAGCGCGTCGTCGCAAATCTGCCCGCGAACGGGATAAACTGTTTGCGACCAATGACCTCGCCGTTTGCGCTGAGCGCCTCGAGCAAGATGCGATAGCTTTGTTGAATCGGTCGCGTCGCGCCCCAAGTTATTTTCACATTCACAGATTCGCCCACGCCAACGTTGCTCTGGGTGAATCGCGCATCCAGCACGCGAATCTGATCGGCAAAAGTGTCGTTGTGACTTGTATAGTCTGCTGTGGCGATCGGTGTCGGCGTTGCAAATGCACCACGCAAAATCCAAAATGGTGTGATCGCCGCAATCGCCAACGCACCAACCGCGATCGCGCGTAAACCCCACTCGCGCCTTGTAAATACATTTCGCAAACCAATCGCCAGCGTGACAACCACAAACGCGACCGACGGCATCAGCAGGCGACTATTTTCAGTTCCGACGTAAGTACGCATCCACAGCAAAAACGAGCCAAATAAAACAGTCTGCCACGTTGCCAAAATCCACCACACTTTATTGCGCAGCCAATCGCGCTGCTTAAATAGACCGACTAACGCCAACACAATCATCGCTATAAACACTCCATCCACCCACAACGGAAATCGCTTTTCGATGCCGATCACGCCCCAATATGAGCGCGCTACATCCGGCATCGCGCTCAGCATCTCGTTCAATGTCAGCGGCTGCGCGCGCAGTGTCGCGGCATTGGCAGTGTTGGTCATCTGCCATGCCAATGGATCGCCGTAATGTGTTTGATTCCAAATAAACCACGCGCCCGC
>CAZVQE010000237.1:0-4477 GCA_964628875.1 uncultured Anaerolineae bacterium | reverse complement strand
GGCTTACTATGCGCCTACATTCTTTAGCATGTTTATGCCATTGCTCGAAAAGTGATTTGTCAGATCATAAGGATGTGACGGATTGCATCACATGCGTATGGCATACTCGCGTCCGAGAGTATGAAGTATCAACACAGCACAGGATGGATTGAGCTGATATGTGGCAGCATGTTTAGCGGCAAGAGCGAGGAGCTGATTCGCCGTGTCAAACGCGCCGAGATCGCCAAGCAAAAAGTCCAAGTATTTAAGCCTGCGATAGACACGCGTTACTATGGCGTGGGGCAGGTCAGTTCGCATAGTGGCGCGCACGCTGACGCAACGGCTGTATCAACATCCCAAGAGATTGCGGGGCTGATTGAGTCTGACACAGAGGTCGTGGCGATTGATGAGGTGCAGTTTTTTGATAATGGCGTCTGCGCGTTATGCGACAGCCTTGCAAATTCAGGCAAGCGCGTGATCTTAGCTGGACTCGACCAAGATTTTCGCGGCGAGCCATTTGGACCCATGCCTCAATTGCTGACGATGGCCGAAGAAGTCGAAAAACTGTATGCCATTTGCATGGTGTGCGGCGCGCCCGCTACACGCACACAGCGCCTGATCAATGGCAACCCAGCCAGCTACAGCGACCCGTTGATCTTAGTAGGCGCGAGTGAGGCATATCAGGCGCGTTGCCGCAAATGCCATTCCGTGCCTAAAGAATAAAAAAAGGAGATTGGGAGATGAAAAAACTCCCAATCTCCTAATCACTCAACTCACTTATTAAACTGCAGTCTCAAGCCGTCGCGCGCGCATGAGTGACGCAATGATGGCAATCGCCAAAGTCGCCGCGATCACAAGTAACGAAATCTCGGTCGGGATCTTCCAAGCCGTTTCGGATAACAGCATCTTGACGCCGACAAAGCTCAAGATAAATGACAACGCCACCTTGAGATAGTGAAATTTGTGAATCATGTCTGCTAGCACAAAATACAATGAGCGCAGCCCCATGATCGCAAATATGTTTGACGTATAGACGATGAATGGGTCTTTGGTGACCGCAAAGATCGCTGGAATCGAATCTACTGCGAAGATCAAGTCAGTAAACTCGATCATGACGAGTGCGGCAAGCAGAGGCGTGGCGAGGCGCTTGCCATTCTCAATCGTAAAAAACTTGTCGCCGTCAAATTTGTGTGTGCTGGGCACAAGGCGGTTGAAGATGCGCAAAACCGGATTATTTTCAGGATGCGACTCTTCGTCTTTATGCAGCGCCATGCGGATGCCCGTAAAGATCAAGAACGCGCCAAATAGATAAATGATCCAGTGAAATTGTTTGATCAGCGCCGCGCCAATAAAGATCATGACGCCGCGCATCAACAGCGCGCCGATGACACCCCAAAATAACACCTTGTGTTGTGACTTGCGTGGGATCGCAAAAAACGTAAACAGCAACACAAACACAAAGATGTTGTCTACGCTGAGCGATTTTTCGATGATGTAGCCAGTCAGGTACGCTGTTGTTGCCTCTGCGCTTGTGTAGCTGCTGGTTGGCGCGAGCTGATTCCAAAATAAATAAATCACGCCAGCAAACACAAGTGAGAGCGCAATCCATACGACGCTCCAGATACCTGCTTCTTTGACTGAGACCTCATGTGCGTTGCGGTGAAAGACGCCGAGGTCAAGCGCCAGCATGACGATGACAAATAAGTTAAATGCAATCCAGACCCATAACGAAGTTTCCATTTTTATTGCTCCTATTTTTATAAATGAGCTATGGGCAACAAAAAACGAGACCCACAGCAAAAACTGTGTCGGTCTCGTTTAAGTGGTTTGACTTTTTGGTGACCGGAAGTTTCCTTCGTCTTGACGATCACCAAACTCTCTTTTTATCAAGAGTAACTACTCCCCAACGTTGGGGAGTATTCTATTTAGCCAAAAAGTGATTCTCAGTTGTTTTTAATGACGTAACGCCTTCACGCGAGGCAAGATTAATTGTGCTGCATCTTAAAGACAACTGCCGCCAACGCGCCTCCCGCAAGTGGTCCAATGATATGCAGCAAGATCGGCGTGAGCGAGCCGCCGCTAAAAAGCGCGTTGATAAGGTTGTGACCAATGCTGACCGCCGGATTGTAGGCGCCGCCCGAGATGCCACCGCCTGCGATTGCCGCCACCACGATCGTGAAACCAATTGCCAAACCATAAAAACCCTTGCCCTCGGTCTGTTTTGCGGTAGCTACGTTTAGCACGACCAGGCACAGTGCAAATGTGTAAAGAATCTCATTGAGCAACGCGCTAACGAAGCTGACATTGGCGGGCGGCGCAACCGCGATTGATTTGCCTGTGATGATGTAGACGAAGATCGCCGCGACAATGCCGCCTGCAATTTGCGCGATCCACTCGTTAATCATGGTTGCCGTGCTAGAGCCGCCGCGCATCATGACGGCCAGCGACACTGCAGGGTTGTACTTTGCGCCTGAGATGTGCCCGCCCATGTACACCATCACCATCAGTGAGCTACCAATCGCCAGCGGCGCAAGAGGTGAGCCTGACAGCACCGCCAAGCCAACCGTCAGCACCAAAAAGAATGTCCCGATAAACTCTGTAATAAATTTGTTCATATTTCCCTCACTATATGAGTCGTTCAATGAATATTTTATCCTTCGTTTTTTGGTCTACAATTTTTATGCATTGGCGTGATTGACTTGATAAGCAATCACAGATATGTTTTTTGAAGGACATATGCAACAAGCAAAAAATTACTCAACATATCAGAAGTTGTCATGGCTTGATCGCTATTTGACTTTATGGATTTTTTTGGCAATGGCAGTCGGGGTCATCATCGGCTACTTATTCCCTCAGGCAGTTGCCCAATTTAATAACAGCGTCTCTATCGGCACCACAAATATCCCTATTGCGCTGGGTTTGATTCTCATGATGTATCCCCCGCTCGCAAAGGTACGCTACGACGAGCTGGGCGATGTCTTTCGTAATTGGCGTGTGCTGGGTTTGTCACTCCTGCAAAACTGGGTCATCGGACCGCTGTTGATGTTTGCGTTGGCGATTATTTTCTTGCGTGGCTACCCTGAGTACATGACGGGGCTCATACTCATAGGTTTGGCGCGTTGTATCGCCATGGTCATTGTGTGGAATGAACTCGCCAAAGGCGACAGCGAATATGCGGCGGGTTTGGTTGCCTTTAATAGCATTTTTCAGGTATTGTTTTACAGCGTCTATGCGTGGGTGTTTATCACCGTGTTGCCGACTTGGTTTGGTCTGCAGGGCTCCATTGTCAATATCACCATCAGCGAAATCGCGCGCAGTGTTTTTATTTATCTCGGCGTCCCCTTTATCGCCGGCTTTTTGACACGCCTGATTTTGACCCGTATGCGCGGCAAAGACTGGTATCAAAGTCAATTTGTGCCGCGTATCGGCAAGCTCACGCTCATCGCTTTGCTGTTTACCATCGTCGTCATGTTTAGCCTCAAGGGCGAGCTGATCTTGACGATCCCACTTGATGTCGTGCGTATCGCCATTCCATTGCTGATCTACTTTGTCATCATGTTTTTTGTCAGCTTTGCAATGGGTCGCACAGTTGGCGCAGATTACAGCAAAACGACAACGCTGGCTTTTACGGCCGCCAGCAATAATTTTGAGTTAGCAATTGCCGTCGCTGTGGCGGTGTTTGGCATCAATTCGGGCGCGGCATTTGCGGCGGTCATTGGTCCGCTCATCGAGGTGCCCGTCATGATTGCTTTGGTGAATGTGGCGTATGCATTTCAGCGACGCTACTTCAAAGGTCAAGTATCGGCGGCAGATACAGCCCGTGCCGCCGCAGAGGAGATTTGTCCATGAATACTCAATACATCGGCGCCATAGATCAAGGCACCACCAGCACACGCTTTATGATTTTTGATCGCGCGGGGAATGTGATCGCCATAGATCAAAAAGAGCATACGCAGATTTACCCTCAGCCGGGTTGGGTCGAGCACAACCCACTTGAGATTTGGGAGCGCACCCAAGCCGTCATCGCCGGCGCGCTCCGCAAAGCCAAGCTCAAGTCGTCCGACCTCGCCGCCGTCGGCATCACCAATCAGCGCGAGACCACCGTCGTGTGGGACAAACTCAGCGGCGAACCCATTCACAATGCCATCGTCTGGCAAGACACGCGCACTGCTGCATTGTGCGCCACGCTCGCCAAGCAAGGCGGTCAAGATCGTTTTCGTGCGCAGGTGGGTTTGCCACTGGCGACTTACTTTTCGGGTCCAAAAATTCGTTGGCTACTCGATAACGTGCCGGGCGCGCGTCAACGCGCCGCCAAAGGTCAGCTGCTGTTTGGCAACATGGATACGTGGCTGATGTGGAATCTAACCGGCGGCAAACACGGCGGCGTGCATGTCACCGATGTCACCAACGCCAGCCGTACCATGTTGATGAATTTGCAATCGTTGGATTGGGACGATTCAATTCTCAAAACGATGCGCGTGCCACGCAGTGTGCTGCC
>CAZVQE010000236.1:0-4477 GCA_964628875.1 uncultured Anaerolineae bacterium | reverse complement strand
ATAGGTACCAGCAATACCGCAACAGTCGGCAGTCATCTCAATGACACGAAGCTCAGGAATCAAACCCATCAAATCTAGCGCAGGCTTGCCGATGCCGTGTGCTTTTTGCTGGCAGGGTGCGTGATACGGCACGGTCATTTTGAGCGGTTTGAAATCAGTCTTGAGTGCTCCGCGTTGATGCAGCATCCATAGGTACTCGCAGATATCCCACATGCGCTCGGACACGCGCCTAAAGTCAGGTGTGTCTATGCCAGTAATCTCGCGGTATTCGCGCTTGAGCATGAGTCCGCAACTGGTCGAGCTGGCGACGATATCAATGTCCTGCTCTGCATACGGCAACATGATGTCAATGAGTTTTTGGGCTGCGCTGCGCACACCCGCAAAGTCGCCGTTGGATTGCAACGGCAACCCGCAGCAGGTCTGATGAGGCGGGACGATGACGCGTATGCCGTTGTGCTGCAAGATTTTGATGAGCGTGTCGCCTAGATTTGGCTCATAGTAATTGGTGCTGCAGCCATGAAAGTAAACGACGGTGCGTTGTTTTTTATCAATGTCACTCGCCGCTGAGGTTGTTGGCATGTATCCAGCGCGATTTGCCCACGACTGAAAAGTGTGCCGCGCAAATGGCGGCAGAGGCGCGTCACGATGGATCCCGATCACGCTTTGCATGAGCGCTCTAAACGGCTTGATGCGAAACGCGAGATTGGCGAGCGGCGCAAACGGCACGCCCAATTTGCCAAGCAGATCGGGCTGCGCAATAAGGCGATTGCGCAATGGCAACTTGCCATTGATCATGGTCGCGCGCGCGCGGGTGTTGATCTCGGCGATCTTGACGCCGTGCGGGCAGACCTGCGAGCAGATGCCGCAGCCCGAGCAATAATCTACTGAGTGATCAGGGCTGGTTGCATCAGGTAGCGCTACGATGTCGCGAAAACGCTCGGACTGAGGTCCAACAAATTTTGGTCCCGGAAAGAGTGACGTGACGGCGGCAACGGGGCATGCAGTGGTGCAGATATTGCACTTTACACAATGGTCAAGTGTTTGGCGGACATCTTCGACTTCAAGCATACGAGTCTCCCTAGATGAGTTTACCGCAAATGAGGCATCACAGAGTGATAACTTGATCGCCTACCGATTTTCGTCAAGCATCGTTTTGGCATCGCCGGTAAAACAATCGAAGCACGCTTGAAACTATCCACTTGCTCACCAGATTCACAAAATAGCATAAAGGCAAAAGGTAGATCAATAGCAAGGTTGCCCGCAATAAGCCGTCCTCTGGAAATGGATTCAAAAATATCCAGTAAATCTCTTGCGCCGGTTCGGTCATTTGTATCAAATACAACGGAAAAGTCAGCGCGCCAAGCCATGCGATGATGCGATTGTCCACCAGCTTGCCAAATCGGGCGGCGCGTGAGTCATAGTGCGCAAGCGAGATCATCCACAGTGATCCGATGGCAGTGCTGATTAGCCCCGCAGTTCGTTCGAGAATGGGGCTCATAATGCTTGATGCCCATTCGGCGCTAATAACACTCATGCACCACAAAACACCTAACGGTAGCAACAGCGCTTGCCAACGTTTTTTCTGAGCGGGTTGCGTCTGTGATCGCACAAATGCAATTCCTGCTGTCATGCCAAATAAATACACAGGAAGCCTACTCAGCGGGAAGTAACGCAGTAAAAAATCAAGCGGCTCACCCACAAACAAATCGGGGATATCTGGCGCTCTCGACAACACAACAGTGGACAGCAAACACATCAATGTAACGACAGCTACATACAAGAGAATCCGGCGCAATGATATTCGCGCAAAAAATGCGTGTATGAGCCAAGCAAAAATCGAAGCGAAAATAAAATCATTGATCAGCGACCAACTCGTGGATGTGCCGCTAAACGCTAGGCTCGGTACAAATGACTGCAACAAGGCAAAAATAGCCAATGCTGATGTAAGGTTGTTTGGGGCCTGATTGAGCGGACGTCCCGGCACGATTACAAACGCGAACATCACAAGGGCAAACTCAGGATAAATTCGCAAAAATCGTTTGAGCCAAAATTCACGCGGCTTCATCAGGTTTTGTGAAACGGGCTGACCGTAACGCACCGTCAATACAAATCCACTCAGCGCCATCATGGCATCCACGCGAAAGTAACCCTCGCGCACAAACGCCCGAAATGGCAATAGCCATTGCTCTGCGCCAATTGATGCCCAGTGATACAAAAATATCAGCAGCGCAATAAGAATGCGAAACGCAGTAATGGCTGGAAAGTAATTTTTGGATTGAGGAGGCTCAACCGTTTGAGATTGAGGTTTCAAGCCCAAAAATCATAGGCTCATCTTATTTATTTTTTGTAAAAGATTTGTAAAAAGGGTTTTTACAAGTTAAATTTATTTGAGCGGTGAAATGAGCGGCTGCACGGGTTGTGGCGCAGCAACAGTCGGCGCTGCTGTCAGCATGTGCGTCGGCAACGCCACAGTAACGGTTGGCACAACACGCACAACCTGTCGAGTAGCAGTAGCGGCAACAGTTGGTTGTGCGGTCATAGTTGCACCTTGCGTAGGTGTGCTGAGAATGGCAGTAGGCGCGAATTGAGTAGGCTCTGGCAAAGCCGGAGTTGATGTCGGCGCAACCGTAGGAGCAATCACATCAACAGTCGGCGCAACCGGATTCACATCCTCAATGCTCAAGGCACATGCCATGCTTAAGAATCCAAGCCCGCCTAAAAGCGCAAATCGCAATTTTTTATTCATCATTATGATTTGTGGGTGCGTGTCACTTTGCCAATGAAGCGATACCCGCCATCATGCTCTGAGCCACGTGCGGTTTCGATAAATGGCGCATCGCCGCGCGCGATGCGTTGTTTGTCTTTAATTTTGCGGCGAATCTCAGCGATGCGAATATTCACCACAGAATCGTCGCTTTCGCTCGCCCAACCCCATACAGTTGTCAAGAGTTGCTCGCGTGTCAGCAATAGGTTGGCGTTGAGCATCATGTACTCGAGCAACGAAAATGCCTTTGGCGTGAGTTGCACATCCTCGGCGCTGAGATACGCAATACGCGCGCCACGATCAAGTTTTAATTCATCACAGGTCAGCTCATCGAGCAAATTGGATTCGGCTGTGCGACGCAACACTGCGCGAATACGCGCGACCAACTCAAGCGGGTCATACGGTTTATTCACATAGTCATCCGCGCCCTCCATGAGGGTAATCGCCCGCTCAGGCGCGCCACCATCGCGCTGCGTTAGCATGATGATCGGAGTCACATTCCCCTCCGAGCGCAAACGCCGCAACACCTCGCGCCCATCAGGCGGCGGCATCATGACATCCAGCACGATCAAATCCGGCGCAAATGTCTCGACCATGCGCAAGGCCGTCACACCATCACCCGCAACATCCACGCTAAAGCCGCTGTTTTGCATAAACAGTTTGAGCGGACGCGTGATGTTGACATCATCGTCAACGATCAAAATTTTGAGCATAGATTAAAAGCAATGAGCAACGAGTGGTCAGCAATGAGCGATCATCCCTTCACCCGCTCACCCTTTCCCCTCCATCGCGCGGGTTAATCGGCAGCCGCAATGTCACACGTGTGCCGACATCTTTGATGCTGTTGAGTTCGCATTCGCCGCCATGACGCTGCACCGCCGCGCGCACGAGCGACAATCCGAGTCCACTACCGGGTGCGGCGCTGGCTGTGCCTTCGTAGCGATACATTTCGTCAAACGCGCGCGCCATCACTTCCTGCGACATTCCAAGACCCGTGTCGGCTACTTCGATGCGCGCGCGATTACTCTCTTTCGTTGCGCTGATTGTGATGCGGTCACCTGCGCGACTGTATTTCACGGCGTTGTCAATGAGGTTGTAAACCGCCAACTCGATCAGACTGTAGTCACCGCGTATGACCGGCAACTCATATTCCGGCAGATTGAGCGCGATACGCCGCTGTGACGCATCCGCGCGATCCTCGACCGACGCGACGACATCCTCGAGCAGATCACGCAAATTCACCGGCTTAAATTTGATGTCTTGCGTTTCGATGTTGCTGAGTTTGCGCAAGCCCTCGACGACTCGACTCATACGTGTGGTCGCGGCCTCGATATCGCTAATTGAACCGCGATAGGGTTCGTTGAGCTGTGTCTGGCGCAGTGTGGCAGTGGCGACCTGCACGGCGGTTAATGGGTTTTTCAGCTCGTGGTCGAGTCGGCGGATAAATTGCTGTCGATCGGCGTTACGTTGCTGGGTGAATTGAGCTTGTAGCTGAGTCAGGTCAGCGTTGCGGCGGCGATTGAGCCATGCGCGCAGTGCTATCCACAAGCCGACACCGCCACTGACTGCCGCGCCCAGCGCCACATACACCTCAGACAACAAATAGCGTGCCACCAGCGCTTTCTCCACCAACACACCCGATTTCACGAGCGCGGCGGCAGCGATTCCACAAATCAAAGGTGCGCACAACAAAAATCCAGCCACTAGCCAACG
>CAZVQE010000235.1:0-4484 GCA_964628875.1 uncultured Anaerolineae bacterium | reverse complement strand
CGCGAGAAGAGTGACCTTTTGCGCGATCTCATTCGCACGACCGATGAGGGCGCGCTACGCGAAATGGCGCGCAAAAATGACGCAAAAGTTGATGCGACCATGTTTGAATTGCTCGCACTCAATATTGATGCGGCGATCCAAGCTGGACGTGAGGACGTCGTAAATCAACTCAGCGGTATCGAAAAAATCCTCATGGATGAAACCGCGTATGGCAAAAAGATGGCTGTGCGTGTTGCCGCGCTAGAGGCGCTGCAAAAATCTCCAACGCGCGAGACGTTGCTGGCGCAATTGACGGACGCGCCAGATATCGAGACTCGTGAGATGTTGATCTCGATGGGGCGACAGCTACTCGATTATCAGTTTTTCCAGTCGCTCAGCACACGCATTGACGCGACAACCGACGCCAACGAAAAGAATAAGCTGATTACATTGCGCAAGGAAATACAAGACACGCGCGTAAAGATCGAAAACGCACAACGTGAAGCGCTAAATGCGAAGGCTCAACTTGTAAATCACATTTTGACGAGTCAGACGCCGCTGGAGACAGCACGTGCAAACGCAGATCAAATTGACGAGACATTTTTAGCCGTGCTGCAAGCCAACATTCAACAGGCACAGCAGCAGGGTCAATCGGCTGACCTTGTGAAAGCGCTGAGTGGCGTGCAACAGATCGCCATGCAGATCGTCGCTGAGCGTCAACCACCTGAGGTGCAGATTATCAATGCGCTGCTACAAGCCAAGTATCCGGACGAGACCGAAAAGGTATTGCACGAACTGGCGAATATGGTGGATGAGCGATTTATACAGTACATGGGTCAAACTGCTGAGCAACTGGCGCAGCAAGATCGCACGGATGCGTCTGCGAAGCTAACGCAGATCATGATCCAGGCGCGCTCCATTTTGCCAAAATATGACGCGAGCAAGGATCAGCCTAGCGCCGCGTCAGCAACTCCTGTGGCGCCCGCGCCAGAAGCAAAAGCTCCGCCCAAGCAGGAGCCGCCACCATCGGCGCCAAAACCTACCATCGAGATTGCGAAGAAGTGGTAAATCTCAAAGCAGCGAGCATCAACAACTTGCTGCTTTTTTTTAATCGCGCGCGCAGTCTTGCATGGCTTGCCATGCGATGTCAACGTCTTGTGGTGTGGTGCGCCAGTTGCTCAGCGCTGCGCGGATAGCAGGCACGCCAGCAAATGTTGTAGGCGTTAGCATCACGCGTCCATCATCGCGTAACCGATTCAAAAAATCACGTACTCGCACCTGTGAGGCGTCATGTGTGAGTGTGAAGCAAGCCACATTGAAACGCGGCGGCGCTAACAATCGAAACTGAGCGCTGTGTTGGATGCGCGTCGCCAGGTCATGTGTTAATTTGCACAAATGCTCGATCAACTGCGTGTAGCCGTCGCGCCCGTACGCCATCAACGTAAACCACGCGGGCAACGCGCGCAGTCGGCGCGAATTTTCGGGCGTGAGATGAATGAAATCAGGAGTTTCACCGATGTCGCCGAGATAGCTGGCGCTGTTTTTGAAAATTTCGATTTGCAATGCGCGATGTCGTGTGAATATGACGGCGCTGTCATATGGCACGTTGAGCATTTTGTGCAAATCTACTGTGATGCTGTCGGCGAGTTCGATGCCTTCGACAAAATGCTGGTATCGCGGACTGCACGCCGCGAAACCACCAAACGCAGCGTCCACATGCAGCCAAAAATTGTATTTGGCTTTTAGCACGGCGATGGCGCGCAGGTCATCAAAATCTACGGTGTTGACGCTGCCTGCATTCGCGACCACGATGCACGACGCTGAGTGTGTTTGCAATTCGCGTTCGAGGGCAACTACGTCAATAGCTTCGCGCGTTGGGTCGTCTATTTTGCCGACGATCTGCAAATTGTCTCGACCGATTCCCAACATCGCTAGCGACTTCACGGCGCTGCTGTGCGGTGCGCTGCTGAGCACGCGCATACGCGGCAGATCAGCTAGTCCATTTTGCGCCGCGCTTTTGCCATATTGCTGGGCGATCCATTCACGTGCCAGCGCCAGCCCGCAAAAATTTGACATGGTGGCGCCGCTGACAAATACTCCAAAAAATTCTTTGGGCAAATTGAGCAGCGCGCGCAACAAATCAATCGCTTCAAATTCAATATTTGGCGCAATCGAAAAATCTACGTGGCTCAAATTAGTGTCGTAGGCGCTGGCAAGCCAATCGCCGATTAGGGCAGCCGGCGTAGTGCCGCCAGTCACCAAGCCCCAAAACCTTGGTCCGTTGTTGGCATTCATGTGCTTGCCAAAACGTTGCTCAAAGTATTCAAGCGTCGCATTTGCGCCCATGCCATTCACTGGCAAGCTCATATCATCAAGCTTGTGAAATGCGTTGGCAGCGGGGCGCGTGTTGATCTCATCGAGATAGCGTTCGACGTGCCGCAGTGTTATTTGCAGCATCTCATGTATTTTTGTCGCATCTTGTTGAATCAGGGGCGTATTCATGGCATCTCCAAATAAACGGGCGTGTTGCGAAAGACCATGGATTGATCCACGCTGATCGGCGTGCCCATCATGTCGTGTCCTTGTATCGGCGTCGCAGGTAGATTCACACGCACGACTAAGTCGGAATATGTTGGCAACCACACTAGCCAGATTTTTTTGCCGTCCACGATAAATTCGTAACCCTTGAGATCGCTTCCAAATTCGTTGATCTCGCGCGAGAATTTTGCATTTTGCAGACGTTTGCGGGTTTGATTTAGGGCATAAAACGCCTGAGCAGGTACGTCTTTGTCGGTCACGAGATATGACTGATTCCAACCTGTCAAGCTGTACCACACATTGCCGGCTAAGCCAAGCGCAATGGTCATTGCATACGCTTTTGTGACATAGATAGCTTTGGTCGTTTCGTATTCTGCGTTTGTCGTGCGGCACCCGAGACAAATCACGGCGGATTCAGTGTTGATTAAAGGCTTATTGACGTTATAGCGCGCCATGATGTTGCGCAAAAATTCCACTTTCTTTTTGATCACGGGTCCATCGCGAAAACCATCGCTCAGCCAATTTGCATTTGAAAATGAGCCTGCGCCACTCATCGCAAAGTCATAGCTATGAAAATTAACGATGTCAAATGAATCTGCAGCGCCGCTGTTGAGAATGCCTTCAAAAAATGCGCCTGAATCTTGATAACAGCGCGAGTCAGGAGTTTTATTTATTGGATCGCAATCGAGCAATAGCCCACCAATCAACACGCGCGCCTCAGGGTCGGACTCTTTGATGAATGGATACACATATTTCAACATTTGACCGTAGTAGCTACCGCCATAAAATGGCTCAAGCGGATTGCCCCAACAGCCAAAGATTTGTTGTGCGCCGACGTGCCCGACCCATGCGTCAGGCTCATTGCCAATCTCCCAATATTTGACGTTGTAAGGCGGCGCACTATAGCGTCGCACAATGTCGCGCATAAATAAGCCAAACGCATAAAACTTGTCTTGGCGAATCGGTCCGCAGTTGGGTTTGGTTTGCCCCTCTATCTTGCTCGCCCAGACCGGCGTGCCGCGCACGATTTGGATGGTTTGTAGCCCTAAATTGCTCTTGGCGCTAAGTTGAGCATCCAGCACGGCGACAGATAACGCATCCCAACGCCGTTCACCTTCGTTGGGTTCGATGTCGGGCCAAAAAATGGCAGTCGTGTTGTCTCGCGTCCAATACACGCCAACCTCTTTTAGCCGATAGTCAAATTTGCCGCTGTTGTAGCTCGTCTCCACGCCAAAAACATTATTTGTGTTTAACGTTATCGGTAGCGAATTACTCAAATAAGGCAGATAGTAATTGATTGCCGCGGCAAAACGTGGAATGTTGTCGCTGTAAATTAGCGGAAGAAAGCGCACCTTTGTAGCTTGTGGCGCTTGTGGCTCAGCTCTGGCTGGCGCTCCACCTGCCGAAGCGGCTAGTAGCAGCGCTAAAAGTATTGCGATGGAAAAGAAGATATGTTTTGACCGCTGAGCTTTCATTCTAAAAATGCAAACAAAACCCGACTCTGATCATCAGAATCGGGTTTGGCGATTTTACCGATTGAAAAAACACGTTTGTTATTTTGGAGACCACACCGCCATAGTGCCGCGTGTGATCACGCGCGGATTAATGCTGCCCGTCGCTTCGGTCTCGATGATGTAGTTGCCCGGACCATACGCGACCGGCAATACAAATTTTTTGCTGTCGGGCGACCAAAAGTTTATTGAGCGATTAAAGCGATCAAACTCACTGATGACACGTAACAAACTCTCGGTTGGCTCAAAATAAAACAATTGCCTTGCGGTACGCGAATTGATATCAATCATGGCGAGCATGAACGGTATCGAAGCATCCTCCGCCAGTAGATTGATGCCCGGAAAATCTGGTGAAATGTCTTGTGTGCGCAAAAAGCTAAAGATCGCAATGCGCTGACCATCAGGCGACCAAAAGAACGCTGAAACGGGCATTTGTGATAACACGCGATCTTCGCC
>CAZVQE010000234.1:0-4496 GCA_964628875.1 uncultured Anaerolineae bacterium | reverse complement strand
CCAATAACAACCGCGCCTCACATGCAAGTCGTTGCGCAAGGGATTGCTCAGCGCGCATGCCGCTACCGCCATACAGCTGTGGGTGATTTGCATCGAGCAGGAGTTGCGGCGTGTCACTGGCATGTGGTGAATTGATCTGTAAAAAGCGCTGCGCAACAGCCTCGTCGCGCACAGCTTTGTATGCCCTACTTTGCATCGCCAATAACACATCGCTCGATTCATCGCCGCTGAGCTGTGCCAAATCAAGATGCGCAGTTTGCAAGACCGCCAACATATCACGCGCAGACCGATTCACAAAAACGCCGACAAGTCGCAAGCGCGGATATGCACCGCGCAAATGCGCCGCAATGTGTGTCGCATCCTCAATGGCAATATTGCGCGGGCTCTTTGGATAAAAAATAAATCCGAGCATGTCCGCGCCTGCGTCCGCTGCGCATTCGGCGTCTGCCAGATTTGTGATTCCGCATACCTTTACAACTGTCACACCACCATCATATAATCTCTCTATAAATCATGGCTGAATATTCACCCAACAGCTTTATCAATCGAGAAACCTCTTGGATTGAATTTAACCGTCGCGTGCTTGAAGAAGCAAATGATCCCGACCAGCCATTGCTTGAACGACTAAAGTTTTTATCCATCTTCGCCACAAATCTTGATGAATTCTTTATGATTCGTGTGTCGGGTTTGCGCGATCAGGTCGCTGGTGGCATCGAGGACCCATCGCCTGACGGCTTGGCGCCATCGTTGGCGATCAGATTGATTGGCGAAAAGCTGCAACCTTTAATTGAGGAACATTCAAATATTTGGGAGCATGACCTCAAACAACGCGTGCGTGAACATGGCATTCATGTGCTTGATTACTCCGAGCTGACTGAGCCGCAGCGCGAATTTACCAATCGCTTTTTTTATCAACAAATTTTTCCAATTTTGACGCCTCTCGTGTTTGACCCGGGTCATCCTTTTCCGCATATCAGCAATCTCAGCCTGAGCATTGCGGTGGTGCTGGAGGATGAGCGCGGTCACGAGCGATTTGCACGCGTAAAAGTGCCACCGCTTTTGCCGCGTTTGGTTGAGCTTGAGGAGTGCGATTTGAATGGCGACGAAGAAACACATCGCGTGTGTCTGGTGTGGGTCGAGCAAATCATTGCCGCAAACATCGGCGCGTTATTTCCAGAAGTGACGGTTAAAAGCACTTCGTTTTTTCGTGTCACGCGTGACACCGATATTGAGATTCAAGAAGATGAAGCCAGCGATTTGCTGGCAACCATCGAAAGCTCAGTGCGCGAGCGCAAATGGGGTTCAGCAGTACGGCTTGAGATTTCGCACGACATGCACGAGGGCATCCGTGAAGTGCTGACCAAAAATCTTGTGCTGGAAGCAGATGAAGTCTATGAAGTCAAGGGCACATTGAACTTGGCAGATTTGATGGAGCTTTATAAGTTGCCATTTTCAAAGCTCAAAGATGCGCCGCTCGTGCCGCGCGTGCCATATGCAATGCACACGATGAATGAAGGCGATAGCATTTTTAGATTGATCCGACACGGCGATCAAATGCTGCATCATCCGTATGAATCGTTTGCGCCAGTCGTTGATTTCATTCGAGCGGCATCGAGGGACCCACATGTATTGGCAATCAAAATCACGCTGTATCGCGTCGGCAAAAATTCTCCGCTTGTTCAGCTGCTCATTGACGCTGTCAACAACGGCAAACAAGTCGCGGCGATGGTTGAGCTAAAGGCGCGATTTGACGAAGAAAACAACATCAACTGGGCGCGCGCACTTGAAGATGCGGGCGTGCATGTTGTGTATGGATTGCCAAATCTCAAAGTGCATGCCAAAGTTGTGTTGGTTGTACGCAAAGACGATGATGGCATTCGCCGCTATGTGCATCTCAGCACGGGGAATTACAACGTCGCTACCGCGCGTATCTACACAGACCTTGGGCTGCTGACCTGCAACGAAGACATCGGCGAAGATGCGACGAACTTGTTTAACTTGCTAACAGGATATTCGCGTCAGCGTGAATTTAAAAAGTTGCTGATTGCACCCGTAAATCTGCGCGACAGTTTGGTCAATCTGATCAAACACGAAATCAAGTCACACAAAAAACACGGCAACGGCAGGCTGATTTTCAAAATGAATGCATTGGTAGATCCCGAAATGATCGCCCTGCTCTATGATGCTTCACAAGCCGGTGTCAAGATTGACCTAATCATTCGCGGCATTTGCTGCTTGCGCCCGGGAGTCGAAGGGTTGAGCGAAAACATCCGAGTCATTAGCATTGTCGGTAGATTTTTGGAGCATAGCCGCATTTATTATTTTTATAACAATGGCAATGAGAAAATTTATCTCGGAAGCGCTGACCTCATGCAACGCAATCTGGATCGGCGCGTCGAGGTTATCTTTCCTGTGCTGGATGAGCATCTACTTGCGCAGGTTCGAGATGAAATATTGATGCGCGCGTTGGCAGACAATATTAAAGCGCGTGAATTGCAGACCGACGGAACCTACACACGACGCACAATCAGCAAAGGCGAAGAACGCATTGATAGCCAACTCCAAAACCTCAGCGAATAAAAAAATCTTGCAAGTTGCAGGATTTTTTATTGATAGGACGGGTGGGGGTCGAACCCACACGTTGATTTCTCAACAGGAGATTTTAAGTCTCCGGCGTCTGCCATTCCGCCACCGTCCCGAATTCGCGCATTTTAGCATCATCTAGCCATATCGCAATTCAACGGGTGCTATAGAATCATTCGGGTCAAATGTGCGTATGCGCAATTTTTGTTGCGCCAGCAACCATAGATAACGCGGACTCAACAAAATATAGCGCCGCCACAATCGGCGCGGCTCTCGCAACAAGCGAAACAGCCATTCAAAACCAGCGTCTTGCACGCGCGTCGGCGCCTGTGCCAGCAAGCCCGCATGAAAATCAAATGCCGCACCTACCGCAATTAATGGCATAGGCAAAAGATCACGATATTCGTACGCCCACACCTCTTGACGTGGACAACCAAGCCCGACAAACACAATCTTCGCGCCGCTGTCGCGTATCTCGGTCGCAATCTGTTGTTTTTCTTCTGCGCTGGTTTGGCGGAATTTGGATGGCTGCGCGCCTACGATCTGCAAATTTGGAAATCGTTTGCGCAAGTTACTCGACAGCGCTTCGAGCACGTCAGACTTGCTGCCGTAAAAATAAATGGGTAGATTTTCGCGCGCGGCTTGCTCACACAGCTTGAGCGTCAGCGTCGGACCATACACACGATCTTTGAGTCCAGCGTCATATAGCAGATTCATCGCGCCGCGCACGGGGTGACCGTCAGGCACAACTAAATCGAGATGATTGAGGCGATAACGATGTTGCGCATCCTGCACACCGGTCATCACACCATGCACCGCCAAAGCTGAAACAGAATACGGCAGCCCAGATTTTGCGGCAAAAATGATGCGGGCAACGGCGGCTTCATAATCTATGGCGTTAACTAAAACGCCCAACACATTTTTTTTGCCCTGATCAATCATTCACTCACTTCCAACGCTCGCGATTGTTTTCGTACATCTCGCGCAAAATCTGCGAGACATTGTACTCAACACGCCAGCTCGGAAAGTGGCTGATAAATTTGGACACGTCGCTCACCCACCAAATGTGATCGCCGATGCGATTTTGATCCTGATAAGACCAATTCAGATGACGACCTGTGATGCGCTCGCACTCAGCAATCGCCTCTAGCATCGAACAGTGACTTATACGCGCACCGCCCATGTTATAGACCTCGCCCGCGCGTGGCGCAGTAAAAAACGCATCAAACGCATTAATCAAATCTGCGCTGTGCAACGCGTCGCGCACTTGCTTGCCTTTGTAACCATACACCGTGTAATGCTTGCCCGTCATGGCGCACTGCATCAAATACGCCAAAAAGCCATGCAACTCCGCACCCGAATGATTTGGACCGGTGAGTGTGCCGCCACGAAAACAAACGGTCTTCATTCCAAAGTAACGCCCATACTCTTGCACCATCACATCCGCGGCAACCTTTGAAGCACCAAAGATGCTATGAAGTGTCTGATCTATGGACATGTCCTCGCGGATGCCATTGTGATAAGTGTGGCTCGGGTCAATCTCCCAACGTGTCGCATGCTCGATCAACGGCAAACGGTTTGGCGTGTCACCATACAGCTTATTTGTCGAGATAAAAATGAAAACTGCGTCCGGCGCATATTTGCGCGTGGCTTCGAGCATCACCAACGTGCCGCTCGCATTCACCGAAAAATCAGTATGCGGCTCGCGCACCGCCCAATCATGCGAAGGCTGCGCCGCCGCGTGAATCACCAGCTTAATTGCAGAACCATAGCGCTTAAACAGCGCTTCGATATTCTCTTGGTTGCGGATGTCAATAGCTTGATGCGAAAAGTTTTTGATCTCGCGCTCTAGCTGTCGGCGGCGCCAATCAGTCGAAGCATCATCGCCGTAAAAATAACGCCGCATGTCATTG
>CAZVQE010000233.1:0-4499 GCA_964628875.1 uncultured Anaerolineae bacterium | reverse complement strand
CGAGACCAATGTGCTTTTGCCGGTGCCGGGCGCGCCCGTCACGCCGATGATATGCGCGCGCCCGGTGTGCGGATACAGCGCCGCAAGTTCATCGCGCCCAGCGCCATTCTCGATGAGCGTAATCAACCGCGCCAGCGCGCGCCGATCACCACTGAGGATTTTGGTTGTGAGCGGGTGAATTGGTGACAAGGTGACGGGGTGATGGGTTGACATGATGGCAATTGATTATTTCGATGGCGCAACTTTTTTATAGATTACCCACGTTTCCGGGTGATTCATCATGCCGATGATTGTGCGCATGATTTCTGAATAGGTCTTATATAGAGGTTCTGCTATATCGCGTTGCATGTAGCCGCACTTCACGGCAAATTCGATCCACACTTGCGTTTCAGCGCATTCAGCCTCTACATCGGATAACTTGGCGATAAATGCCGCTTCGTAGCGGCGCTTACGCCATGCTTCTGCCAAATTGCTACATACCGATCTCGACGATCTTCTTATTTGATCTGTAAGCGAATAGGTCTCTTCTCTCGGAAAGTTTTTAGAACAATCAAAGATGAGCGCCGCTGCGTCAAACGATTTGCGATAGACATCAAGATCACGATGATTTTGAATTTTTGTTGTCATCGTGTCATCTTGTCATCACATCACGCCGCAGCGCGCGCCCCGACCTCTCGGCGGATAAAGTCAGCGATCTCGCGCGTGTCGCTGCCCGGACCAAACACACCCTTGAAGCCCATCTTCTTAATCTCAGGGATGTCCTCATCCGGAAAGATGCCGCCCGCAAACAGCAAGATATCCTCGCGCTCCTCGCGCTTGAGCAACTCGACGATGCGCGGAAAAATCGCCATATGCGCATTGGACAAAATGGACAGCCCGATGCAATCGGCGTCCTCTTGCACAGCCGCCTCGACGATCATCTCAGGCGTCTGACGCAGACCGGTGTAGATCACCTCCATGCCCGCGTCACGCAATGCGCGCGCAACCACCTTCGCCCCTCGATCATGCCCGTCGAGTCCGGGCTTTGCAATCAGCACTCGTATTTTTTGTTCGCTCATGTCTGCGTCTGCCTTTTTATAAATTTACAGAGACAACGCGCCTCTGAGTTTTTCGTCAATCACCGCTAGATCGCGCTTTGACACATTGCCCGCGCGATGTAGGGCGCGATTTGGATCCAGCGTAAAAATCACCGGCTTAAATGCCGAAGGAAACTTTAGCCCTGCGCTTTGCCAGTCTTGCAACACATAGTCAAACGTATCCGTTGCTCGTTTTACATTCGATGTAATGGCAGCCAAAACAATATCTGGCTGAGTTCGATGATACGCGACGCTGCTGACAACAACACACGGGCGCACTTTGGTCGCGCTCAGATCAGTAAATGGAAACGGCACCAGCAAAACATCGCCGCGCTTATACGCCATACATCTCCTTCCAATCATCATACGCCGCGTCAGCGTCGTTGTCCCACACACGTTGCAGCGCAGGCTCAGACATCGCCGACCAATCCGCGCGCTCTTGTTGCTGATAATGTTCGAGACGCTCTAGCTTTTCGACAATCTCGTTGTACAGCTCATAACCCAAAAGCACCGCACTGGCGCGTCCATTTTGCGTAATCACGACCGGCTGATTTGCAGCCTCCGCCAACGCATTCTTGGCTTGGTTGCGCAAATCTGTCACGGGATAAATCGGTAAAACGGCTTGCATATGACACCTAAAGATATCAAATTCAGTACCGAATTATAGACGTGAAAACGAACTACAAAATGACCGGCTCGTGATAAATGCCAAACTCTTTGCGCATGACATCCATCATCTCTTGCAGCGTGCAGCCCGCGTTAGCGCAATCAATAAATCGCGGCATCAGGTTTTGCGTGCCGCGCGCCGCATCGCGCAATGCACCTAGCGCCGCGCCTGCACGCTCCGCATCGCGTTCGCGTTTGACCCGCGCGAGGCGTTCGATTTGGCGCCGCTCGCCGTCTTTATCCATTTGGAGAATGGGCACACGCAAGGGTTTGTTTTCGATGTAGTCATTGACGCCAACGACGATACGTTGCTTCTCTTCGATCTCGCGCTGATAGCGCGCGGCGCTGTCGGCAATCTCCCGTTGAAAGTAACCTTGCTCGATAGCAGGGATCACGCCGCCCAGCGCATCAATCTCGCCAAACATGCGACGTGCCTCTTGCTCGATCCGATTCGTCATCGCCTCCATAAAGTAGCTGCCGCCCAACGGATCAACCGTGTTGCCGGCGCCGCTCTCATGCGCAATGATCTGTTGCGTGCGCAGAGCGATATTGACCGCAAATTCGCTCGGCAGTGCCAACGCCTCATCCAGCGAATTGGTGTGCAGCGATTGGGTGCCGCCGATGACTGCCGCGAGCGCCTGAATCGCCACGCGTGCGACATTGATCTCGGGCTGTTGCGCGGTCAGCGACATGCCCGCCGTCTGCGTGTGAAAACGCAACAACCACGAGCGCTCATGCTTTGCGCCAAAGGTCTCGCGCATCTCGCGCGCCCAGATGCGCCGCGCCGCGCGATACTTGGCGATCTCCTCAAAAAAGTCATTGTGCGCGTTAAAGAAAAAACTCAGACGCGGCGCAAATTCATCTACGTCGAGACCGCGCGCGATGCCCCAACGCACATATTCGAGACCGTCCGCGAGGGTAAATGCCAGCTCTTGCGCGGCGGTGCTGCCCGCCTCACGAATGTGATAACCGCTGATCGAGATCGTATTCCACAGCGGCATCTCGCGCGTACCAAACTCGATCGTATCGGTCACGATGCGCATGCTCGGTCGTGGCGGAAAGATAAATTCCTTTTGCGCGATGTACTCTTTAAGGATATCGTTTTGCAATGTGCCGCCTAGCTTTGCGCGCGGGATGCCACGCTTCTCCGCCGCCGCGATATAAAACGCCCACACAATCGCGGCGGGCGAGTTGATCGTCATGCTAGTGGTGATTTTGTCTAATGGCAATCCGTCGAGCAAGACTTCCATGTCGGCGAGGGTGCAACACGCCACACCGCACTTGCCAAATTCACCCAGCGTCTCAGGCGCGTCGGTGTCATAGCCATACAGCGTCGGCAAATCAAACGCCACACTCAACCCCGTTTGCCCCTGCGACAGCAAATGTCTAAAGCGCGCGTTGGTCTCCTCCGCGCTGCCAAAGCCAGCAAACATGCGCATCGTCCACAGCTTGCCGCGATGCATCGTTGGGTGCACGCCGCGCGTATAGGGGTATTCGCCAGGCGCGCCGATGTCAGCAAAATAATCTTGATCCGCGATATCCAATGGCGTATACAGCCGATTGATTGGCTCAGACGACGTGGTAATAAATTCGTCGCGGCGCTCAGGAAATTTTGACAATGTGCGTTGGAGCGTGGTTTCTTGCCACTGCTCATCACGCTGCGCGAGTTGCTTGAGAAAATCGGAGTCGAACATGCTCACCTGCCTGTGAACAGATTATCGCTGAGCATAATGCATTTGCCAAATGTATATCAAACGACACTTTTAACAGAAATCTGTCTTTTGATATACTGCTTCTATGCAAACCACTTTACGCATCAACGATGAGATTTATCGCGCAGCAAAGGCACAAGCCGCGCTCGAAGGTGTAACGCTAACTTCCTTTTTAGAGGAGGCATTAAAGCTACGTCTCAAAGACAGCAAACCTACGCGCACAAAACCATATCACTTTCGCGTGTATTCCGCCAGCAGGTCATCCGCATACTCAGATGCAGAGCTTAAGCGCCTCGCCAACGAAGAACAAGAAAAGTATGACGCAGCCAAACTTGGCATCAAACTCAAATCATGAGCCAGCTATTTTTGCCTGACGCAAATATGCTGATCTATGCGCTAAACAAAGACGCACAGCAACATATAGCCGCGCGTCAATGGCTCGTTGACGCAACCAACGCTCATACACAGATTGGCTTGTGTGAGTTGGTCGAGGTTGCATTGTTGAGAATTGCGACTCTGCCAAAGCTTATATCTATGCCAATGAGCGAGGTCATCGGGTTTTGGCAAGACGATCTATGGAAATATCCATATACAGTACGGACAATGCCAACCGATCAACATCGAAAAATACTTGCGCAACTCATCAAAACATATGAGCTACGTGGCAATGACATTAATGATGCGTGGATAGCCGCACTTGCGATTGACTATGGCGCCACGCTCGTCAGCGCTGATACGGGCTACGCGCGCTATCGTGGCTTGCGCTGGCTTAATCCATGCGCATAGATCGCAATCCAGCGCGCAGCTACTGCGGCGCCATGCGAATCGCGCCATCCATACGGATCACTTCGCCGTTCAGATACTGATTCTCAATAATGTGCCGCGCCAGCGCCGCATACTCGTCGGGCGAACCCAGCCGCGCGGGGAATGGCACCTGCTGCCCCAGCGACGCGCGCGCCGCCTCAGGCAAGCCCGCCAGCATCGGCGTATCCATGATGCCGGGCGCGATGCACATGACGCGGATGCCAAAGCGCGCCAGATCGCG
>CAZVQE010000232.1:0-4531 GCA_964628875.1 uncultured Anaerolineae bacterium | reverse complement strand
AAAACACCAAGATGCTCGGCACTTCCACCTGGCGCGCCAACAACACGTGCTCTTTCGTCTGTGGCATCGGTCCATCCGGCGCGCTCACCACCAAGATCGCTCCGTCTACCTGCGCCGCTCCCGTAATCATGTTCTTGATGTAGTCGCGGTGCCCGGGCATGTCCACGTGCGCATAGTGCCTCTTGTCCGTCTCATACTCTACGTGCGCAATCGAGATCGTGATTCCACGCTCGCGCTCCTCCGGCGCCTTGTCGATCTGGTCATACGCCATGAATTGCGCCTTCCCCTTCATCCCCAGCACCTTCGTGATCGCCGCCGTCAACGTCGTCTTGCCGTGATCCACGTGCCCCATCGTCCCGATGTTCAAGTGCGGCTTGCTCCTTACAAATTTCTCTTTTGACATGTTATTTAACTCCTGCGTTAATAAATTTACTTCTTGGCGTCTTTGCCTTTGCCCATCAACTCATCTGCAAGGTTGCGAGGCAATTCCGCGTAATGATCAAACTCCATTACAAAGTTACCGCGACCTTGCGTCATACCGCGCAAGTCAGTCGCGTAACCAAACATCTCACTCAACGGCACGTGACAGTTCACCGCTTGCGCGTTACCGCGCTGATCAATGCTGCTAATCATGCCGCGTCGGCTGTTGAGGTTGCCCACGACCGTGCCTGTGTAATCCTCTGGCACGACCACTTCAACCCGCATGATTGGCTCGAGCACGACCGGACCCGCTTTGGCAGCAGCATCTTTGATCGCCATAGAGCCTGCGATCTTAAATGCCATTTCGCTTGAGTCCACTTCGTGGAATGAACCATCCACCAAATGCACTTTCACATCCACCATTGGATAGCCGGCAATGATTCCACCTTCCAACGCTTCTTTGATGCCTTTCTCAATCGGCGCAATAAACTCACGTGGAATCGAACCACCCACGATTTCATTGATGAACTCGAAACCTTTGCCTTTTTCATTTGGCTCAATCTCGATGGCGCAGTCGCCATATTGACCCTTACCACCTGATTGGCGCTTAAACGTGCCGCGTGCCTTTGACGGTCGAGTAATGCTCTCGCGATACGCCACGCTCGGACGACCGACGCGCACCTCGACGTTGTATTCGCGCTTCATGCGATCCACGATCACGTCCAAGTGCAATTCACCCATGCCAGCGAGAGTCGTCTGACCCGTCTCTTGGTCAGTCGCCACATGCAACGTCGGGTCTTCTTCGCCCAACGCACGCAAGGCTTTGCCCATCTTGTCTTGGTCGCCGGTAGTCTTTGGTTCCACCGCGATTTTCACGACTGGTTCGGGGAATGAGATCTTTTCAAGCAAGATAGGATCATCAATATCCGAGAGCGTATCGCCAGTGATGGAATCCTTCAAGCCCAGTGAAACGCCAATATTGCCAGCGGTTACCTGCTCGATAGCTTCGCGCTTGTTGGCATGCATCTGATACAGACGCGCCATGCGCTCTTGCTTGCCTTTGGTTGTGTTAATGACGGTCTGCCCTTGCTCAACCGTACCGCTATAGACGCGGAAAAAGGCGAGTTTGCCCATGCCCGTTGGGTCGTTGATGACCTTAAACACCAATCCTGAGAATGGCTCTTTAGCATCTGGATTGCGCACCAATTCATCATCTGTGCGCGGGCGCGTGCCAGTCACTGGCGGCACATCGAGCGGCGACGGCAGATAGTCTGCAACCGCATCCAAAATCAATTGCACGCCTTTGTTTTTCAGTGCGCTACCGCAAAATACAGGGAACAATTTGCGAGCGATGGTTGCCTTACGAATGGCTAATTGCAACTCTTCAACACTGGGGGTCACTCCGCCAAGGTATTTCTCAAGCAAATGATCGTCGGTCTCAGATACAGCCTCGATCATCTTCTCACGCATGGCTTTTGCCTCGTCCATCAGCTTCTCAGGCACGGGTTGAAATTTCACCTCAGTGCCTTTGTCGCCATGGAACGTGACGTATTCCATCTTGAGAAGGTCAATTACGCCACTAAAGTCCTGCTCCAAGCCAACATTAAGTTGCATCACGAGCGGTTTGGCTGCTAGGCGATCTATGATCATGCCAATGCAACGCTCAAAGCTCGCGCCTGTGCGATCTAGCTTGTTTACAAAGCAAATGCGCGGCACGCCATATTTATCTGCTTGGCGCCAAACTGTCTCAGACTGCGGTTCCACGCCAGCCACGCCGTCAAATACAACCACACCACCGTCCAAGACGCGCAAGCTGCGTTGCACTTCTACCGTAAAGTCAATGTGCCCCGGGGTGTCAATCAGGTTGATCTGAATTTCTTTGCCACTATGGGTTTTCCAAAAACAAGTCGTAGCAGCGGCTGTAATCGTAATGCCGCGCTCCTGCTCTTGCGCCATATAGTCCATCGTCGCCGCGCCTTCATGCACTTCACCGATTTTATAGGTGCGTCCGGTGTAATACAAAATGCGCTCTGACGTGGTCGTCTTACCTGCGTCAATGTGTGCTATGACGCCGATATTACGAATGTCGTTGATTGCGTATTCCTTACTCATCTGTCAAACTACCAACGGAAGTGCGCAAATGCGCGGTTGGCTTCCGCCATCTTGTGGGTCTCTTCACGCTTCTTGATTGCTGACCCAGTATTGTTTGCGGCATCCATGATCTCGGCTGCCAATTTCTCGGACATGCTCTTGCCACCGCGTGAGCGTGACGCGCCAATCAGCCAGCGCATGGCGAGGCTCTCCTGTCGAAAGCCATTCACCTCGACTGGCACCTGCAAAGTGGCGCCACCAACACGGCGAGGCTTTACCTCAACCGCAGGTTTTAGCTTTGTCATCGCCTCATTAAATATCTCCATCGGAGGCTTTTGAGTCTTTTGCTCGATGATTGAAAAAGCGTCATACACAACGCCTTGCGCCGTGCTTTTCTTGCCGCTATACATGCAGCGATGAATCAATCGTTGCACTACGTCGCTACCGTACCGCAAGTCAGGCGATACTTCGCGCTTTGGAGGTTGATTTCGTCTTGGCATCTCTTTATCGCATCATTGAACGATTGCGTCATTGAATCAATGGCTCAATCCTTCAATTACTATTTACTTCTTGCCCTTAGCTGGCGCTGCGGCTCCCTTCTTGGCACGCTTAGCGCCATATTTGCTGCGGCCTTGGCTGCGCTTTTCCACACCTTCACTGTCCAATGTTCCGCGCACAATGTGATAACGCACACCTGGCAAATCTTTAACACGACCACCACGCACCAACACAACCGAGTGCTCTTGCAATTTATGACCCTCGCCCGGAATGTAGGCGGTCACTTCTGCGCCATTGCTCAGACGTACGCGCGCAACTTTGCGCAATGCTGAGTTTGGCTTTTTGGGCGTCTGAGTGCGCACGACAGTGCACACGCCGCGCTTTTGTGGCGCGCCTTTTGGCTGCACCGTGCGCTTGTTGCCCTTCAATGTATTGGTTGTAAATTGCAACTGCGGCGCCTTTGAAAGGCGTCCCTTCGGTTTGCGTCCTTTGCGGATCAATTGGTTGATCGTTGGCATTTTTCTTCTTCTATACTTTGCACTTTAGGCGAACAAAGAGGCTGCCTCAAGCCGCAGCCTCTTTGTTATTCAATTCACGCTAGTCTTCAGCGAGCGACTATCTGCGCTCTGTTTACGATTTAGCCTGTAAATTATAACACAACGCAAAATCATTCACAGCTGCGCGGCAAATTTGCACCAACAACCTCAAACTTTGTGTAAAACGGCTGTGTTTTTCATTAATCTGATGCTATACTTTTTCAAATCAATACGCGATCTTAATTCGCGCAGCGATGAAACTAACACCAAACAAAAAGTAGAGGGAAAGAAATGAATAGAAGAAAGTTACTCGAAGTCGCCGCTAAAGGCGCAGCTGGCGCAGCCACCATGGGCTTGGCTGCCGCTTGTACCACCGCAGCCCCTAGCGCCCCGACCGCAGCTGCCAAACCCGCAGACAAGCCAGCGGATAAGCCCGCCGCGCCAGCGGTGACCGGACCTGCACAGACTTTTGAGTGGAATCTCGCCACAAGCTGGCCCGTCTCGCTCGATACGATCTACGGTGGGGCGCAGACGTTTGCCGATCGCGTAGGCAAGATGACAGGCGGCAAATTTAAGATTACGCCCCGCCCCGCTGGCGACCCACAAGGCGCGCCAGGCACGCAGGTGCTAGACGCCGTCCAGCAAGGCGCAGTCCAAGCCGGACATACCGCCAGCTACTATTACATTGGCAAGAGCTGGGTGTGTCAGTTTGCGACATGCATTCCATTCGGCTTTAACACCGAGCAACAAAATGCGTGGCTATTTGAAGGCAACGGATTGAAACTCATCCGCGACGTGTACGCAAAGAAGTTCAACATCATCAACTTCCCCGCAGGCAACACTGGCGCGCAATGGGGCGGCTGGTGGCGCAAAGAACTAGCTAACGTCAATGATCTAAAAGGCATCAAGATGCGCATCCCCGGCATGGGTGGTCAGATTATGGCTAAATTGGGCGTCAACGTGGTCACGCTCGCCGGTGGCGAAAT
>CAZVQE010000231.1:340-4553 GCA_964628875.1 uncultured Anaerolineae bacterium | reverse complement strand
GCCGAACGCGGGACCCACAAAAACGAGCGGCTCTAAAAATGCGCGCCCAGCATACAACGCGGCAGTGAGTCCAGCAGGACCTGCGCCGATGATGCCGACTTTACTTTTGATTATTTCAGCCATAATGATTTACTTATAGCACCTTCACATTAGATTCAGATTTGCGTTGCCGCATGATCTCAAACGCAATTATGCTGGTTGCCGTTGCTGCCCCCAACGAATAACTGACCTCGCGCGCGTATGGGATGCGCAGCTTCAATTCAGCCGCCTCCTCAAACTCTCGTCCGATACCGCGTCGCTCGCCGCCCACAATCACAAACAGCGGTTGCTTGAGATCAGCCTCGTAGATTGAGCGCGCATCTTTTTCGTGTGAGGTGATGGCGATCTTGATGTGTTTGCTGCGCATATGTTGAATGGCATCTGCGGGGTGCGTCATAAGCGCAATTGGCAGCCACTCACTTGCACCCGCTGATGCGCGTGCGATCACACCTTCGGCATCGCCCCATTCACGCGCTGCCAGCATCACGCCGCTAGCGCCTGCCGCATACAACGCGCGTAAGGCTTGCCCGAGGTTGTGCGGGTCTTCGACGCCGTCCATCAGTACGATGAATGGCACATGCTGTGTGCTCAATTCACCCAAAGTCTGATAGCGGCGCTCGCTGACCATCGCTGCAATGCCTCCATGGTTTTTGCTTTGTGCGAGTTGATCGAGCGACTGCGAGTCAATCTTTTCAATGGGGATGCTGCGTGCTTGGGCGGCGCGCTCGATGCGTGACAGTTCGAGATCGCGTTTGCCTTGCGCCAGATACACCTTGTAAATGTCGCGCGATCCAGCGTGCAGCGCGGCATTGATCGAGATTGCGCCGCTAAAAATTCGTTGCATTGTTTTCGTGTTTGTATAGGATGCGTAAGTTTAAGTTAAGAATGAATTTGTCATTCTGAGTAGCGCAACAGCGCGAAGCAAAGTTGCGCGACGAAAAATCTCTGCCGCTTCAATAAACGCATCAAGGATTCTTCGCTTCCTTAGGAAGCTCAGAATGATTTAGTCCTTGGGAGTGTTAAATATCCAAATGGTGCAAGTCATTCCCGCGAAAGCGGGAATCCAGTATTCCGCCTAAATTTGCGCACTGGATGCCGCCTACGCGGGCATGACATTTCTTGTTACCTCTCTGATTTTAGACACTCCCTTAATCCTATCTCGAACTCAGATTCGGTTATAATTTTTGCACTCATGCGGGTGTAGCTGAGTGGTACAGCGTCTGCCTTCCAAGCAGAAGATCACGGGTTCGAGGCCCGTCGCCCGCTCTAAATGTAGAGGCAGTTTCAACAACTGCCTCTACGCATTTTTCACGATCTCCTTTGCGCGCTCGAGTCGCACATTTTTTTCGGCGATCAGTTGCTCAGCGACGCGCTCGATTTGTGCGTGTGTCGCACCCGCCGCTATCGCAATTTGCCGCGCGTGCAATGCCATGTGTCCGTGCTGTATTCCTTCGCTGGCGAGCGCGCGTATCGCCGCCAGATTTTGCGCCAAGCCGACGCTGACGATGACCTCGGCTAGCTCGCGCGCAGAGGTCACGCCCATGATCTGTAGCGCGGCTTGCGCGGATGGATGCACGCGCGTCGCGCCGCCGACGATGCCGACCGCCATCGGCAGCTCAATCTCGCCAACCAAGTCGCCCGTCGCATTTTTGCGCCAGCGCGTCATCGAGGTATATCGTCCGTCGCGCGCAGCATACGCGTGAGCCGCCGCCTCAACCGCACGCCAATCATTGCCCGTTGCGACGACCACCGCGTCAATGCCATTCATCACGCCTTTGTTGTGTGTCGTCGCGCGATATGGATCGCTCTCAGCAAATACACTCGCGGCGACGATGCCATCAATCAGTTGCGCATCGCCCAGCGCGGATTGCGTGATCGTGCATTGCGCACGCGCGAGACGCCGATCATTGAGATTCGATAGGATTTTGAGGTGCGCGCGTCCGTCACTAAGCGCTTCGAGCTTTGGCGCGATGGCTTCGCAGGCGGTGTTAATTAGATTCGCGCCCATCGCATCGCCGCAGTCATACAGCACGTGTGCGACGATAAACGCATCTGTGACTGGCGATTGCACAATGCGTGTTTCGAGATCAATCGCGCGTGCGTGTTTGCTGATCGTCGAGGCGTTTTTTGTGTTGAGCCAATCCAGCAGTTCGTCTTTTGCGGCGAGTATGTTTTGAGAGGCTTGCGCGAGATCGGCGACATCGAGCAGTTGCACTTGTCCGATCATGATTGGCGCGGTGCTGCTGGCGCTGAATCCGCCACCTGAACGCGCGAGCTTTGCGGCGTAACTGCATGCGGCAACGACTGAGGATTCTTCGACGACCATTGGCACCAACACGTCGCGCCCGTTGATGACAAAATTCTCCGCGACGCCCATGGGCAACGCATACGTCGCAACCACATTTTCGATCATGTGGTTTGCTGCATCCAACGATAAACCCGTGCGCAATGCTTGCGCTTGTTCGCTAGTTGTGATCGCGTTTGCGCGTTGTTCGACGGGGATTTCTCGCAGCTTCATGATGATGTGCTTAGCACCCGATCATACACAGCCAATAACTGTTGCGCCGCTGTGTGCCAACTAAATTGCTTGGCGCGCTCAATGCCGCGCGCGATTGCCGCGACACGCCACGCCTCATCAAACGACGCAGTGTAAAGCGCATCGCTGAGCGCACCGATGTCAGTCGGAGGCACTTGCAGGCCAGCGTCGCCGACGACCTCTGGAAGCGAAGACACATTAGACGAAATAACCGGCACTCCGCACGCCATCGCCTCAAGTAGCGGCAAACCAAAACCCTCGTACAACGATGGAAACGCAAATGTGCGTGATGCGCGATATAAATCGGGCAGATCAGCATCGTCTACAAACCCGATCAGCTTGACGCGCGATTGCAGGTTGAGCTTTTCGATCTCGCGCAACACTTCATCATAGAGCCAGCCTTTGCCGCCGGCAATCACAAGTTCGATGGGTTGCGAAGCGCGCTCAATCATTCGTGCGAATGCGCGCACGAGCGTTAAATGATTTTTGCGCTTTTGCATCGTGCCGACGGTTAGCGCAAATGGCTCATCGCCGAGGTTGTATTTTGAGCGAATGGCGCTCACGGCGGGCGCAGGGCTAAAGCGCGGATGAACGCCGCTATGGATGACCGTGATCTTGTCTGCTGGCACACGATATAGCTCTTGTAGATCGTGCGCGGTGGCAAATGAATCTGCAATGATGTGATCGGCGCGCCGTGCTGAGGCTGGCACCACGCGACGCAAGAAATTCAACAAAGTCGGCACCGCCGAATCCGGATCACGCTCGAAGGTCAAATCATGCACGGTCAGCACAGTCTTGACGCCACGCAGAGTAGGGGGCAGCACAAAGTCAGTCGCGTGATACAAATCACATCGCTCGCGCGCAAATAGCTCGACTGGCACAGCCACATTCGCTCGAAACCAAATGCGATGTAGCCAGCGATCCGTCAGCGGTGTGACGCGATTAGCAAATGGCGTTTGCGCGGGCGCGCCTGATTTGCCCATGCAAAACAATGTGAATTGATGTGGCGACGATAACTCACTTAGCGCGGAGGTGACCTCGCGCGTCAGTCGCCCAATGCCGGCGCTTTGGCGCACGGCGGGCGTGTAGTCAATCAATATTCGCGCCATCGAAAAAATTACAACGCGCTAGCGATGGAATCATCATCGTTGTCGTCTGTTGCTGGCACAGTCTTTACGTTGCGAAAAGTCACGAGGCGATTGACAATGAAATTCCAAAACATGACGATGACTGCGCCAATAGCTTTTGCGCCATTGAGCCCTAACACATCGCTACGCAATAGCGCCGCAATTGGGTTTTCGAGTAAAAATACGGTGACTTCGTTTATCAGCAGCCCAACAAAATTTACCGCAAAAAAAACAGGCAGTTGTTTGCGCTTAGGTGTGTGGCGCGTCTCTGGGTAGACCCACAGCCGATTCCACACAAAGTTGTTGAGCGCGGCAACGATGAAACCTCCGGCGACCGCGAGCCATGAAGGCAGATCGAACACGTGCGCCAAAATATTGAGCACGGTGTAATCAACGATTAACCCGCTAAATCCAACAATCGCAAATTTCACAAAGCGCTTGGCTTCGTGTTTGTTTTTGCGTGCAAATTGATAAGCTTTTGTATCTTTCAAAATTCGACCCGATGCGCCTT
>CAZVQE010000231.1:0-330 GCA_964628875.1 uncultured Anaerolineae bacterium | reverse complement strand
GGTTCGCCCGCGCGTGAAACCTCGTGACCCTCACGGGGCCAGCGCACAAGCTCGACGGTTTTGCGTTGTAATTTTAACGCTTGGAACAGCTCCTCAGCTTGACTGATCGGCACACGAAAATCTTGCTCGCTGTGCTCGATCAACAGCGGTGTTTTGATTTTGTTGATGTGTGCGATGGGTGAGCGGTTCCATAGCAATTGCGCATCGTCCCATGGCGTGATGCTGCCATTCTCGCGGTCATTAAAGAATGGAATATCTGTCACGTTGCGCATCGAGATCAGGTTGTAGACGCCGCGTTGTGAGACCGCCGCCGCAAAGCGCGCGTCATGC
>CAZVQE010000230.1:0-4556 GCA_964628875.1 uncultured Anaerolineae bacterium | reverse complement strand
ATTGGGTAAATTGGGCGCGCAGGTCGTCGAGTTGTTTGCGCTGATCTTTTGACTCGTCGCGCAACCGATTCACCGCCACCTCAAGATCAGGCACGCCGACCGCAAAACTGCCCGCCACGCGCAATGCGATCTGATTGACCGCGCGATAGTGCGCGAGCGCGCGCCCGCCGCAGCGAAACAAAATGCGTGTGTTGTTGCCGCGCTTTTCGACGCCACAAATCTTGATGAGCCCGAGCTGTCCGGCACTACGCACATGCGTGCCGCCACACGCCGACCAATCAAAATCTTTGACCTCGACGATGCGGATGCGCCCGCTGACCTTAGGCGCCTTGCGCAATGGAATCGCAGCCAGATCGGCGTCGCTCACCTCGTAGCTCACAATCGGCGTGTCCGCAAAAATTGCGCGATTGGCTTCATTCTCTGCGTATGTGATCTGCGCCTCGCTGAGCTGAGTAGATGGCAGATCGAGCGTGCATGGGTCGTCGCTCGATTCGCTGATATGCACCGAGATCGTATCGAGATCAGCCGTGCGCACAAATGCGGCGCTGAGGATATGCTGCCCGCTGTGCTGCTGCATGTAGTCAAATCGGCGCGCCCATTCGATCTCGCCGCTGACGCGCATGTCTTGGTTGAACTGAGCTGCATCGGGCGCGGCAATGATGTGCAATATTTCTTTGTCGTCGCGCTCGATGACATCAAGCACACGCACGCCGTTGAGCGTGCCAGCATCATGCGGCTGCCCGCCTGCATTTGGATAAAACAGCGTTTGATCGAGGATCAGCGCAACGCCATTTGTGTGCGGCGCGACCTCGCGCACCTGCGCCGTAAAGTCACGCGCAAATGCATCTTGCCAATAGAGTCGTGTGGCGATCATGGGCGCGAGTGTAGCAGGCTGCGCTCACCAGCGCACGTGACCGTCGCCCTCGCACACCCATTTGTAGCTGGTCAGCTCACGCAGCCCCATGGGTCCGCGCGCGTGAATGCGCTGTGTGCTAACGGCAACCTCCGCGCCCAAGCCAAACTGACTGCCGTCATTAAAGCGCGTGCTGGCATTGACAAACACGGCGCTGGAGTCAATCTCATTCAAAAATTGCGTGATGGCTGCGGCATCGTTGGACACGATGCCATCAGAGTGCTCGAGCGAGTGCGCATGAATAAACGCGACGGCTTCGTCGAGTGAGTCCACCACTTTGACGCCCATGATGAGCGCGAGCCACTCGACATCCCAATCGCCGTCTTTGGCGGCGACAATCTTGCTCTGATCGAGCGCCATTCCACTCGCCCGCAGTGTCGCCAGCGCGTGCTCGTCACAATGTAGCTCGACGGCTCGCTCTTGCAGCTTGGCGGCTGCCATTGGCAAAAATGTGTCAGCAATGGCGCGATGCACGATCAGCGTGCCGAGCGCATTGCACACGGTTGGCTTGCTGACTTTGGCATTAAAGACGATCTCGGTTGCTTGCGCCAGATTTGCGGTCGGATCAACGTAGATGTGATTGATGCCCATGCCGCCGGTGATGACGGTGATCGAGCTGTTTTTGCGGCACAGCTCATGCAGCGATGCGCCGCCGCGCGGGATGATGAGATCAACGTAATCATCCAGCCGCAACAGCTCCATGATGCGTGCACGGTCTGGGTCATCAATCAGTTGCACAGCGTCGAGTGGCATGCCATTGGCGCGCATCGCCTCATGCAGCACGCCGAGCAGGGCGCGGTTGCTGTTGATGTTGTCACTGCCGCCGCGCAAGATGACGGCGTTGCCGCTTTTGAGTCCGAGTGCGGCGATGTCAATCGTCACATTGGGGCGCGATTCATAGATCACACCGATGACGCCGAGCGGCACGCGGCGTTTGTGCAGGCGCATGCCGTTGGGCAGCGTTTGTTGGTCAAATGGCTCTCCAATCGGGTCGGGCAATTTGGCGACACTGATAACGTCATTGGCGATGGTTTGTAGGCGCGCATCATTGAGCGTCAGCCGATCAATGAAATACGCCTCGACGCCGCGCGCGCGTGACGCAGACACATCGAGCGCGTTGGCGGCGATGATGGCGTCTTTGCGCAACATCAGATCACGCGCGATGTCTTGCAGCGTTTGATTTTTTTGCTCCGTGCTGACGCGCGCGAGTGTTTTCGAGGCGGCTTTGGCACGTTTGCCAAGTGAGATCATGTCCATCGTTTGATTTCAGATTTTAGAATTGCTATTCGCGTGGCAACAAATGTTGCAACATCCAGTGATATAGCTCCGGGTTGGCGTAAGTGCGCGTCCACGAATCATGCTTGAGCGTCGGATACACCGTAAATCGAGCGGGGTTATCAACTGCAAACAACGCATCCACCATCTTTTGCGATTCACTGATTGGCACGATCTCGTCCTTTGCGCCATGAAAAACCCACGTTGGCATGTCGCGCAATTGCGACGCGATCTTTGGGTCGCCGCCGCCGCATACGGGCGCGATGGCAGCAAAACGCTCAGGATGCAGCGCAGCCAACGCCCATGTGCCATAGCCGCCCATGCTCAGACCCGTCAGATACACGCGGCGTCCATTCACTCGATAACGCGACATGACATCATCGAGCAGCGCTGTCAGCACATCCAGATGCGCCGTCCACCACGTGTTGGTCGGACATTGCGGCGAGATGATGATGAATGGCAAATCAGCACCGCGACGCACCTCGCGTGGCGGTCCGTGCTTCGCCACTTTTTTGACATCGCTGCCGCGTTCACCCGCGCCGTGCAAAAACAACATGAGCGGATAACGCTTGCGCGGCGATGTGGCGTAATCGCTCGGCACGTGCAGCAGATAGCTCATTGTGCGATTGCGTGATTTGATCTCGGCGGGGATCGTAAAAATGTGGCTCGTATTCATGTCCGTCGTGTGATTGTAAATTGCGCTCGCGCCGAGCGACGAATGCTTATGCGCGCGAGGCGATGAGCGCGCTGAGTTGATCGAGCGTGTCAAACGTGTCGGCGTTTAGCTCGGTGTCATCTAGCCGCACGCCAAATTTATCCTCAACAAATGCGCCAAGATCAACGAGGCTAAATGAATCAATCAGCCCGCTGCTGATGAGCTTTTCATCATGTTTGATGACGCGCTTAGGCTGCTTCAAAATGTTTGCCGCGATGTAGTGCGCGAGCGCAGCTGAGATATCCGTATGTGTCATAGCGCGCGCAATGTATCACATTAACTGACGCTTCGCCTCATTCCACAGCGCCACCAAAGCCCCCGCGCGCATCTGTTTCATATCGAGCTGACGTTCGCGCGCGAGCCGCTCCATTTGCTGATAGCGCGCGCTAAATTTATCGCACGCCTCACGCAGTGCGCTCTCGGCGTCAATGCCATCCGCATCCGCGAGCGTGCACAGCGTAAATAGCAAATCGCCGATTTCCTCCGCGCGGTGGCGCTTGCCGCGCGCGCTCAGCACTTCGTTGAGTTCTTCGCGCACTTTGGCGATACGTTGGGCGCGGTTGTCCCATTTGAATCCAGCTCGCGCGGCGCGTTGGCTCATCTTTTGAGCTTTGGCAAGCGCGGGCAGAGATGGCGCGATGCCATCCAACGCTGAAATCTTTTTCGCGCCTTTGTCTTTTTTCTCTTGTGCCTTGATCGCGTCCCAGTTGCGCAGCACCTCGCCAACGTCGCTGACATCAAGCTGCGCAAACACATGCGGATGGCGGCGTTTGAGTTTGGCGTCAATGGTGGCGATCACATCGGTCATGCGAAAGCGCTCAGCCTCAGTAGCCATTTGCGCCTGAAACAAAACGTTGAATAGCAAATCGCCGAGTTCTTCGCGTAGCGCGTCCATGTCGTCGGTGTCAATGGCGTGTAGCACCTCGTGAGCCTCCTCGAGCAATGTGTTGCGCAGCGATGCGTGTGTCTGCTCTCGATCCCATGGGCAGCCCTCAGGCGCGCGCAAATGCGCCATCGTCTCTTGCAGCCCCTCAAAGCTACTGATGTGTGTGGTGGCGGGCACATACACCGTCGTCAAATGATCGAATGCGTCTGTATGATCCAATTCCGCCAAAGCCACCGAGCGACACGTTGCGCCGATCGCCCACACAACATGCTGCGGCGCATACTGATTCATCAGAGTCAGCTTGAGATTGCTGGCGACCGCGCGCGAGTAGACCTGCGCGATGAGTGCGCCTTTGTCCGGATTGAGCGGCGGATGATGCTGCGCCGCGAGCTCCAGCGCATCGCAGATTTGCAGCCCATGAATCGGATCAAGCGCGACGGAGGCAGCATTAAGTCGCTCAATGACTGGCTCAATAAAGCTCACGCCACCGATGATGCGCGTCTCAATGTTGAGTTCGCGCGCGCGTGCCACGAGCTGCTGCACAGTGGATTCGGCGATGAGCGGATGACCCGGTACAGCGTAGATCACATCGCCACGTTTCGCCTCGCGCATCACGCGATTCACAATCGCCGCATACACATCTGCAAAATCTTTGTGCTTGCGATATAGCCCATCAAAGCTATGCAGCTTGAGATGGCGTGGCAACTGTGCCACCGTCGGATGCACGCGCGTGCGCAGCCAAATTTCTGCTGCACCTTCTAGCGCGC
>CAZVQE010000229.1:0-4574 GCA_964628875.1 uncultured Anaerolineae bacterium | reverse complement strand
GTTGACCAATTGCAAGCTGCCCGCGGCAGGGTTGATCGTCAAAAATGCAATCGTGCTATTGTCGGGCGACCAATCCAAATAGGGGATGTTGTCCTCTGACGTCGCAAACAAATTTTTGATGCTGGGTTTATCAATCACATCCGCAACGTGCAAAGATTGTGTATAGACTTGTGTCTCTTCGGAGAGATTGAGGCTGACAAACGCAATGGATTGTGCGTCGCCCGAAAATGTCGGATACATATAGCGCCGCGATTCTTTGCGTCCGTCGATCAGGTTGCCGTCGGTTGTGATGTGACGGATATCGCCGCCACTCGGATCGCTCACGATCACATTCCCCGCATAGGTGATAAATGCAACTCGTCCCGCGCCGACAGTCGCATGTGATGGCGTTGCGCCCAGATCAGGCTTTGCTACGTCGCATGTTGCGAGCGCTGTGTTTGTTGTGGTGGAATTGCTCTCGATTGTGCGCGTTGGCACCAAACTACTATTTTCGTTGCTGGGTCGCACACAAGCGCCGAGCAAAATAACGCAAAGCGCTAAACACAATTGACGAGCAGAGCTATGACGCTGCACCTTAAAAAGATTTTAACAGCGAAAACTGATAGCGACGTGAACGGGAATCGAAGTTTGAAGGTCACCTTTATAATCGCCGCATGTCTGACTTATTCGACAAAATTACTAAAGACTCTCAAATGCGTATCGTGCGCATGGCGCGTGAACAAGGCATTTATCCATACTTTAAGCCGCTGTCTGAGACCGAAGGCACAGAGGTTGTCGTAGATGGGCATCGCCTCATCATGATTGGCTCAAACAACTATCTTGGGCTGACCACCAACAAGCATGTGCGTGAATCAGCCATTAACGCCATCGAAAAATTTGGCACATCCTGCACCGGCAGCCGTTTTTTGAATGGCACGCTAGAGCTGCATAAAGAGCTTGAGCGTCGCCTCGCTAAATTTATGGGCAAAGAAGCGGCGTTGATCTTTGGCACGGGTTATCAGGCAAACCTCGGCGCGATCACCGCGCTCATGGGCAAAGATGATCTCGTGATTGCTGACAAAGAGATTCACGCCTCACTTGTGGATGCCATTCAAATGGCGGGCTGCAAAATGAAGCGCTATCGCCACAATGACATGAACGATCTTGAGCGCTTGCTCAAAGAAAACGCTGACGCGCCAAAGATGGTGATCGTAGATGGCGTGTATTCGATGGGTGGCGACCTCGCGCCTGTGCCTGAGATCGCCGACCTCTGCAAAAAATACGGCGCGCGATTTTTTGTGGATGACGCACATGGGTTGGGCGTGATGGGCGACGGTGGACGCGGCACGCACTTTCACTTTAATCGCGTAGATGATGTTGATGTTGTCATGGGCACCTTTAGCAAATCGTTTGCGTCGCTGGGCGGTGTGATCGCGGGCAGCCGCGAGGTGATTGATTACATCCAACATCATGCGCGCTCATTGATCTTTAGCGCGTCAATGCCGCCTGCCAATGTCGCCACCGTGTTGGCATGCCTTGATGTCGTCGAGGCTGATCCGAGCTACGTCGCCCAAGTGCATAAGCAATCTGCAAAGGTGCGCACCGCACTACGCGGTATGGGTTTTAATTGTGGCGACAGTGTCACACCGATTGTGCCGGTCATTATTGGCAGCGAGATGAATACGATCTTTGCGTGGAAGGCGTTTTATGAGCATGGCGTGTATGTCAATCCGGTGCTGCCACCCGGCGTGCCGCCGAATAAGAGTTTGTTGCGCACCAGTTACATGGCAACGCACACCGATGAACAAATCGAGCGCATCATCAAAGCCTTCAAAGAAGTCGGCACGCGCATAGGCTTGATTAGCTAGACAATCAGGAATTGAGAATTTCAAATTCTTAATTCTTAAATTGCGATTCTCAATGTATCTGCGCCATTTGTCGCTGACTAACTTTCGCATGTACGCGCGCCTCGAGCTTGATCTGCATGCGGGGCTGACAATCATCCAAGGCGATAACGCGCAAGGCAAAACGACGCTGCTCGAGGCCATGCGTTATTTGGCGACGGGGCGCTCGATGCACACGAATGCTGATCGGCAGATTATTCGCTGGGGCGCGCTGGATGAGTCGCCGTTTCCGTATGTCATTCTCAAAGGTGAGATGCAGCGCAAGGATGGCGCGCGTAGCATTGAGATGGCGCTGCAACTCACCGAGAGTAGCCGACTCAAAAAAGAGATCAAGATAGACCATGCATCAAAGCGCGGCGCAGATTTGGTGGGTCAATTAGCGGTTGTGCTGTTTTTGCCAAACGACGTTGATCTTGTGGCAGGCGCGCCGACGCTGCGGCGTGAATTTCTCGATGATGCGATTAGCCAAGTCAGCCCGATCTACACACGCGCGCACGATCAATACACAAAAGCATTGACGCAGCGCAATGCATTGCTCAAGCAAGCGCAAGACCGGCGCGTTGATGCGGATGAGTTTGTAAATTGGGAGACGCTGATGGCGGATGCGGGTGTTGAGATTGCACTCGCCCGCGATCAATTCGCGCGCGAGCTGCAATCGTTTGCGGCGCCCATTCACCAAGAGCTGTCAAACAACGCCGAGTATCTGCAAATAGCTTATCAGCCAAACTTTGACCCGACGCATCCGAACCCATTTGAGAGCTATCAAACAATGCTAAATTTTTCGATCAGTCAGGGCGTCATTCACAAAGACGAGCTGCGCGCGACGCTGCTGAGTGCATACGCGACGCGACGCGGCGAGGAGATTGTGCGCGGCAGCACGGTGGTCGGGCCGCACCGCGACGAGATGCGGCTACTCGCTAATCAGATGGATATTGGCGAATTTGGCTCGCGCGGTCAGCAGCGCACCTCTGTCTTGGCGCTCAAACTGGCGCAGGTTCAATGGATGCGCGCCAAGTTGGACGATGAGCCGGTGTTGCTGCTTGATGAGGTGTTGGCTGAATTGGATCCGCATCGGCGACGGAGCTTGCTCAAACACATACACGCCACACAGCAGACCATCATCACGACCACCGACGTCACGCGCATGGACGCCAGCTACGTCGAGGGCGCACATCATCTTTTTGTCAGCGGCGGCATCGTGCATAATACGCCGTGATTTCGGCATCTCAAAAAAACAAAAGGCGCAAAATGAAACAACCCTCTTTTAGCATTGGTATCGAAGAAGAGTATCAGATCATTGATCCTGAGACACGCGAACTCAAGTCATACATTACGCAACTACTCGAAGACGATCGCATGAAGCTGCTGGAGATCAAGCCAGAGTTGCACCAGTCTATCGTCGAGGTCGGCACAAAAGTATGTGCATCGCCAGCAGAGGCGCGCGAGGAGTTGGTGCGATTGCGCAGAGGGCTAATCGAACTCGCAGGAGACAAAGGACTCAAGATTGCCGCGGCTGGCACACATCCATTCTCAAACTGGCGCCAGCAAGAGATCACACCGATGGAGCGCTACGCGGGTGTGCGTCAAGATATGGCACAGCTTGCGCAGCGATTGCTCATCTTTGGCACGCATGTGCATATTGGCATCGAAGACGAAGAATTCATGATTGACGCGATGAATGTGTCGCGCTATCTCATCCCGCACATTTTGTGTTTGACGACCAGCTCGCCATTTTGGATGGGCGAAAACACAGGGCTAAAGTCGTATCGCACGACGATCTTTCGCAATTTTCCGCGCACGGGCATCCCGCCGCATTTTGTCAGCCGCGCACAGTTTGATCAATATGTTGATTTGTTGGTGCGCACACATTCGATCCCAGACGGCACCAAGATTTGGTGGGACGCGCGACCCAATCACAAATATCCGACGCTCGAGCTGCGCGTAGCTGATTGTTGCACGCGCGTGGATGAAGCTGTGTGCATCGGCGCAATCTGGCAAGCCGTGTTGTACAAGTGCTGGAAATTGCGCCGTCAAAATATGAGCTTTCGCACTTACGCGCCTGAACTGATCGAAGAAAACAAATGGCGCGCGATACGCTACGGGCTGGATGGCAATTTGATTGACTTTGGCAAACAAGAAGAAATGCCTGCGCGGTCATTGATCAAAGAAATGATCGAGTGGTTTGTCGGCGATGTGTTAGATGAGCTTGGCAGCCGCAAAGAGGTCGAGTACGCCTACAAGATTTTGGAGCATGGCACCAGCGCTGATCGCCAGCTTGCTACATTCAAAAAGACCGGCAGTATGCGTAGCGTCGTAGATCAACTCATCCATGAGACCGAAGAAGGCGTGATCTAGCGATTACGCCGCGACGCCAACACTGTTCGATACAATCGCACCATTCAATGCGCTTGCTCAAAAATCGCGCTGCGACAATCCCGTTGCTGATCGCGTTGGTTCCGTTTGTTTTTTATTTGGTCGTGCTGTTTGTGTATGCGCGCGGTTTGTTTGCGTTCCCGTTTGACTATGATCAGGGCGAGGGCTTTGAGCTGTATGACGCGGTGCGACTGTCGCGCGGGCAAAATATCTACCTCGACAACGCGCAGTATCCGTTTTATGCCAGCAACTATCCGCCCGTGTATCGGCTGATGTTGGTGCCGCTGATTTGGCTGTTTGGCACTCATATTTGGATCG
>CAZVQE010000228.1:0-4576 GCA_964628875.1 uncultured Anaerolineae bacterium | reverse complement strand
TGTATTGGCTTTGATCGAAACAGAATCGGTATTTAGCCTTTGACGCCGCCAGAGGTCAGTCCGCCGACGATCTGACGTTGGAAGAAGGCATACACAACCGCGACCGGAATAGTCAGCATGATGGCAAACGCCGAGAAGATGCCCCACGAAATATTTGCCGCATATTGACCGGTGATATTCCACATGGTCATTGCCAGTGTGTAGTCTTTTGGCTCGGTCAAAAACTGCCACGAGAGATAAAACTCCGTCCATGCACTTTGGAACATCAGAAAGAGCGTCACAGCCAACGCGGGCGCAGCCAACGGCAGGATGATGCGGAAGAAGGTTTGATTAAAACTTGCGCCATCAATGAGCGCGGCTTCTTCGAGTTCTTTTGGCACGGTATCGAGGTAGCCTTTTAGATTCCATACAGCAAAGGGCAACCCGCCAGCGATGATGGCAACAGCTACGCCATAGAGTGAATTGCGCAGCGAGAAGTCTTCGCCCTCGCCGCTAAATTTGCTCCAGCCCGACCAGAGTAGTGCAACTCCGATGGCGATGCCTAGCAAACCGACGATATAGCTATTGCGCCCTGCCTCGCGGTCGCGGATGCGCCCCAACAGCCAAATCGAAAATCCCGCCGCAGCGATCATGCCAAGCAGCAAGAAAATAATGCCAACGATATTGGTGCTGGTGCGAACGCTATTCAACAAAATGTAAAGTGGCAACAAAGTCGAAATGCCCGGAATAAGCTGCAACGCAAAGATAAAGATCATGGCTTCGCGCCGACCAGTGTAGCGAAATCGAGAGAATGAATATGCCGCAAAAACAGAAATCAGCAGCGCCACCATCGGCGCGCCAATGGCCAGAAACAGACTATTGCCGAGTAGCTCGAGAAATGTTACAGGATTTGCAGTAGGACGGGTCAGCACGGCGCGATAGTTGTCGAGCGTCGGCGTGGTCGGGAAAATTTGTTCGATGCGCGTGGGGCGACGCTGATCGGGGTTGAGCGACATGCCAACAACATAGGTCAACGGGAAGATCACCGAGATAAGGATGACTATCAGTATGGCTTGTGAGATGAGTTGCTGGCGCAACTTCATCGCATTGGGATTGCCTTTTGAGGATGCAAACATAGGTCTCCTTAATTTATAGGTCTACGCTCTCAGTCGCGCGTGTAACGCGATTGGTCACGAGGAACATGGCAAACGCAACAAAAAAGATGATGACCGAAAACGCAGCTGCGACGCCATACAAACGAAACTCATTGGTCAAACGGAAAGCCAAGCTAGTGAGCAATTCGGTTTCGCGGAATGGACCGCCGCCCGTCAAGAAGTAGGCGATATCGGTCAGGTTAAACGTCCAACCAAAACTCAGCACGGCGGCCGGCACCATCGCGGGGCGCAACAACGGCAGGGTGATATTTGTGAGCTTGTCCCATGCGGTCGCGCCATCAATGGAGGCGGCTTCGTACATATCTTTTGAGATGGATTGCAACGCGCCTGTGGCGATGATGGTGACCCAGGGCCAGCCGCGCCAAAAGTTGCTGATGATCATCGCGAAATAGGTGATCGGCAACCCTAAAAAGTGATTGATGCTGCCGAGCCAGTTGATCTCAAAGGTCTCGCGCGGGATGCCAAATAGGCTGCCCACTGCCATGAGCGCGAGGTTGATAGCGCCGTTTTGCGGATCAAACATATTGCGCCACACCGCATTGACGACCAAAGTCGGGATCGTCATCGGGAGAATGAATAACGCGCGATAAAAACGCTTGCCCCATAGCCCTTCGGCGTTGAGCAAGATGGCAATCAATATGCCAGCGGTTAGCGTTGTAAACACGCTGGTCACCGCCCAAAAAAAGTTAAACCCTAAATGTTTGAAGAAAGAAAAGTCTGAGAGCTTAACAATGGCTTGATCACTTGTGAGTATGCCGGCATAGTTGGCTAAGCCGATATTCTTGGGCGGATTTACAAAATTTAAAAATCCATCCGTGCGTAGATTAGCTACCGTAAAGTCTGTAAACGACATCCACAGTTGAAACAGCACCGGAAACAACCCGAGAATAATAATTAATAAGAGCGTTGGAAGGATATAAAGATAGGGTCCAACTCCGGTTTTACTTTTCTTATTGCTATCGCGCATTGCATTGACGACGTTGCCAGTTACCATTGCCATGTCTGCTTCCTCCGTCAAAATTTTGAGCCGCGTAAGCGCGCATCTCAAAAATACAGAAGTCCCTAAGGTCTAGGGACTTCTGTAAATTAAAAAGGTTTATTTGCCGTTGGCTTTGATCATGCCATCAAATGCCTTGGTCACTGCTGCCGCTGGGTCATCACCCTTCTTGAGCACTTCATCAAACGTGCCGCAGAAGCTGCCCCAATAGCCATTCAACTGCGTGACCTGTGGGCGGTTTGTGCCGAGCGCTGCCTGAGCCGCAAAGCCTTTGACTGCCTTATCAGCGATCTCGACATCTGTGCGAACGGGCACCCAACCAGCGACATCCATAAACAATTTCTGGCTGTCTTTGTTGGTCAAAAAGAGCGCCACGTCAGCGGCGGCGGCGGCTTTCTTGCTGTTCACATTGATGTAAAAACCATCCACACCTGTCAATGGGGCGCTGTTACCCTTTGGACCGGCTGGCATTGGCGCAACACCGAGCTTGTCGCCGAGGTCCTTGCGATAGTCGCCGAGCACCCATGGTCCATTGATGATCATGTCAACTTTGCCCTCGCGGAACGCCGCATCAGCCTTTCCACCATCATCGAAGAAGTTGGCGGCGCCATCGGCTGCCTTCAAGTCCTTCAAATATTGGAAAGCCGCGGTCACGCCTTCAGCCTTGCCCTTAGCTGCACTGAAGTCGGGGTTAAAAATCGCGCCGCCAAATGCATTGTAAAAACCAAAATTGTGATAGCAATTTGGGTTAATGCCGATCTTGGCGCCGCCCTTGACCAACTTGAGCAAATCGTCTGTGGTCTTCGGGGCTTCCTTCACTTTGTCTGAGTTGTAATACAACGCGACTGCTTTGAAGGTTGCGGGAATCGCCCACTGTTTGCCATCCACATTGTGTGCCTTGAGGGCAACTGGGCTGATGCCTTCGGTCTTGCCCTTGATCAGGTCGTCCACTGGTTGCAACAGCTTGGCGCGGACTTGGTTGCCTAGCTCGTCATCTGGCGCAATAAACATGTCTGGTCCGCCGCCGGCTGCCACTTCGGTCTCAAACTTCTTGTAGATCTGGTCGAATGGAATCTGCACGACTTTGACCTTGTACTCTGGCTTGATTTGCGCCATAAATGCCACTGCGCTCGTCATCGCCTTCTCTTCGGCGCTACCGGTGCCAAATGCGTGCCACAGTGTGATTTCTTGCACGGGTTTGGCGGTCGGCGCTACGACTTTTTCGACGATCTGCGGCGCTGAGGTTTGCACCACGACTTGGGGCGCTGAGGTTTGAACGACTACCTTCTCGACCACTTGCGGCGTTGGGGTCGCGCAAGCAGCGAGGACGATGCTCGTGGCAAATGCCATTGAGCCGATACTGAATTTTTTAGTATTCATATTTATTTTTGTCTCTCCTTTTGAGATTTTAAAAATGGAATTTGTCTAGGTCAAAATTATTAACGCGCGGAATGAAAAATCATGTTTTACTGAGCCGCCACCTCCATCAGCGCTGTCTCGCTTGCAGAATCGCGTGTCGAACCGCGCAAAACAAGCCTCGCGGGAAAAGTGATATGTTTTTGTGGCATATTGCCTTTGATCTCGGCAACCAATAATTCCATCGCAGCGCGCCCTTTTTCAAAAATGGGCTGATGCACAGTGCTGAGTTGTGGGCGCATCAATGACGCTGCCACAGTGTCATCAAATCCGATGACCTCGATATCTTTCGGCACGCGCAACCCAAAACGCTCGATGATTTGAATCGCGCCAATCGCGATCGCATCGCTCGCAGCCAAAATAGCGCTTGGACGTATGCCCGACTCACTCGCGGTTTCATATCCTTGTTGCCCGCCCTCAAATGTGCTCACGCAAGGGATTACCCACTCATCGCGCCACGCCACGCCGTAGTCCGCAAATGCGCGGCGATAGCCATTCAACCGACGCATGCCAACGCCATAAGCCACCTCATCGGCGTGCCCAAACGCCGTCTCAAGCATCAGTATCAAAATATCGCGATGCCCCTGCTTTAACAGATATTCGGCGGCGTCATACGCGCCTTGTTCGTCATCCACATTGACCGTCGGCGCATTGACTGCGTCGCCATCCACCAGCACATACGGCACCTTGCGCCCGCGCAATAGCGCCACCTCATGATGGCTCTCATGAAATCCGCAAATAATGAATCCGTCCACCGGTGAACTGATAAAAGCATGATTGAGCGATCCATTCAACGGCGAGATGGCTAGCATACTGAGGCGTTCTTCGTCACAGATGGTTCCTACGCCCTGCAAAAAATTGTGGAAGTATGTGTTTGCCAGCACAGTGCCGAGCGGTTGTGGCATCAGCACGCCGATTACCCCCACCTGCTGCGCAATCAACGCACGCGCAACTGGATTTGGCATGTAGCCTAATTCACCAGCAACTCTGTGGATACGCGCAACGGTGT
>CAZVQE010000227.1:220-4635 GCA_964628875.1 uncultured Anaerolineae bacterium | reverse complement strand
TGATGCCGAAGGTGGGAATCGAACCCACAAACCCGAAGGTACGCGATTTTGAGTCGCGCGCGTCTGCCAGTTCCGCCACTTCGGCGCATCACACGGGTGCAGATTATAGCGCACTTTCGGCTATAGTTGGCGTGTGGCAAATCGAGCTGTGTCAAATTGGCTGGTGCGCGTGGGCATGGCGGCTGTGTTTGTGGGGCATTTTATGAGCTGGGCGCAACACAAGACCGCCGCGCTGTCATTGACCGGTCATGATCTGGGTTACTTTACGGCGCTCACGCCCGGCGCGGGTGTCTTTTTGCATGGTTGGTTTTTCTTGCCGGTGTGTTGCGTCGCTGTCATCATCGCGCTGTCAAATTCGCGTCCGATTTCGTTACGCGCAGGTCTCATTCTCAAGACACTCGCCGCGCTGCTGATCGCCTCGCTGGCGCTGCCGAAGTATCCCGATATCCTGCGTGCTTACCGCGCGCCGCCGCAGGGCGCGGTTGATTTGCGGCCCGAGTTTTATATGGGGCTGATGACAATGGCGCTCGTCGTCGCGCTGACGCTCGTGGCGCATCGCTTGACACCTCGCCAGCGCACACGCGCATATGGATTGGCGCTGTTGCCCGTGCTGGTGCCTATGGTGGGTTTTTTGATGGTGCGACCATTTATTATTGACCTATATAGAGATGCCGTGACGCTCGGCGTCGGCTGGTGGATTACGATAATTGGATTTTGCACCGCCGAATTGAGCATAATTTGGCGCATCTTTTGGCATAAAAACGCCTAAAGTTGCGTAAATGGCTTAAAAAAATGCCAATTCGGCTTTATAATTTGCTCTGTGAAGGTCGCAATCGCCAGCGACCATGCTGGCTTTACCCTCAAAACGCTCATCGTCGAAAAACTGCGCCATGATGGTTACGATGTCATTGATCTCGGAACACACAATCTAGATCGTGTAGATTATCCGGACTATGCGCAACGCGTCGGCGAGGCGCTGCAACAAAAAAATGCCGAACGCGGTATTTTGCTGTGTGGCAGCGGCGTTGGCGTATGCGTCGCCGCAAACAAAATGCGCGGCATTCGAGCCGCCATTTGCCATGACACCTATTCGGCGCATCAGGGTGTCGAGCATGATGATATGAATGTGCTGGTGCTGGGCGCGCAAATCATCGGCACCGCAGCCGCCTTTGAGTGTGTAAACGCCTTCTTGAAGGCAAAATTTGACGGCGATGAACGTTACGTGCGCCGCCTAAAGAAAGTAGAGAATCTCGAAAACCACCAATAGTCACCCCCGCCGCGATAGATTATGACGGAGCTATTGACATATTTTGGATGATACATGAACCGCAATAAAGAAGTAAACAAACTCGGACAAAGTTTTTGGTACGACAACGTACAGCGCAGCCTGATCGCCAATGGTGAGATGCAGACACTCATCAACGATTATGGCGTGCTGGGGGTCACCTCAAATCCGTCCATTTTTGAAAAAGCCATTAGCCAGAGCGCCGACTACGACAACGACATCATCGCGCTAACGCACAGAGCCGAAACTACAGAGGCGATCTATGAGGCGCTGACCATCGCGGATATTCAAGCTGTTGCGGACTTGCTCGCACCGATACACGAGCAGACAAAAGGCAAAGATGGCTATATCAGCCTTGAGGTTTCGCCCTTGCTCGCGCGCGATGCCAATGGCACGATCAGAGAAGCGCGCCGCCTCGCCAAAAAAGTAGATCGCAAAAACTTGATGATCAAGGTGCCGGCAACGCCCGAGTGCATTCCAGCGATTCGTCAGCTCATCGAGGACGGCATCAATGTCAACGTCACGCTTATCTTTTCGTTGGACAACTATGAGCAAGTTGTGCGCGCCTATATCGCCGGTTTGCAGGCGCGCGCCAAGAAAAATAAGTCACTCAACATCGCCTCAGTCGCCTCATTTTTTGTCAGCCGCGTGGACACACTCGTAGACAAATTGCTCGCCGAAAAAATTGCGGCAGCCGACAGCGACAAAGAAAAAGCAAAACTCGAATCCCTCAAACACAAATCTGCCATCGCCAACGCAAAGCTGGCGTATGAACGCTTTGAAAAGATCAGCAAAGAAAAAATATGGCGAGACCTCGCCAGCAACGGCGCTCAACCTCAGCGCGTGCTGTGGGCGAGCACCAGCACAAAAAATCCTGCGCTGCCCGCTGTGTACTACGCAGATGCGCTGATCGGCGCGGACACGGTCAATACGTTGCCGCCTGCCACGCTCAAAGCATTTTTTGAAGAAGGCACGGTTGCGCCGGCGCTCACGCGCGGCATCAAAGACGCGCATCGCGTGATGGCTGACTTGGCTGCGGCGGGAATTGACATGCACGGGGTATGGCAAAAATTACAAGATGACGGTGTGACGCTTTTTAGCGACGCCTACAAGGCGCTCATCAACAGCATCGAGCAAAAACGCGCGGCCGTGATCGCGGGCGGCGTATTGCATCATCCCGGGCTGACCGATGGCTATGCAGATGAATTGATCAAGATGAATGCCGCCGCTCGCATATGGAATCACGACGCGTCATTTTGGACCAATGATCCGGATCACATCAAAGTGGTCAACAATCGGCTCGGCTGGCTCTCGGTGATTGCGCAAATGAAGCAAGCGGCGCCTGAGCTGGTCGCCTTTCGGCAGGAGCTCATCAACGACGGCATCACCGATGTGATCGTGCTTGGCATGGGCGGCAGCAGCCTAGCGCCTGATTTGATTCGCATCGTGTTTGATAAATTGCGCACGCCCGGGCTCAATGTGCATGTGCTGGATACAACCGACCCGACCACAATCGCGCACCTTGAGAGCAATATTGATCTGTGCAAAACCGTATTTATCGTATCAAGCAAATCGGGCGGCACGATTGAGGTCACGTCCTTTTATGAGCATTTTCGCAGCAAGATGGATGATTGCCGCGGCGAAGCATCCGGCAGCCATTTTGTCGCCATCACCGACGAAAACACCAAGCTGCAAGAAATGTCTGCCAACGATCAATTTCGCCGCGTGTTTATCAACCCAAGCGACATCGGCGGACGTTACTCTGCGCTATCGTACTTTGGGTTGGTGCCAGCTGCGCTGATGGGCGTAGATATCGCGCAGATGCTCGATCGCGCGGAGCAAATGGCGGCGTGGTGCAAATACAACACGGCGGTCAATCCCGGCTTGATGCTGGGCGCATTGATGGGCAGCTCGGCGCTCGATGGACGCGACAAAATTACCTTGATCATCTCGCCACAGATCGCCGCGTATGGCGCGTGGGCGGAGCAACTGATCGCCGAAAGCACCGGCAAACAAGAGCGCGGCATCGTGCCTGTGGACGGCGACATCACGCTGGTCAAATCGGTCGCCGACATCAGCGAAGATCGCTTGTTTATCAGCCTGCAATTAAAAGGCGACGATACACACGAAAAACTGATCGCTCAGCTCAAGCGCAAACAAGCGCCACTGCTTGAGCTGAAATTAAACGATGTGTACGACACTGCGGCGGAGTTTTTCCGCTGGGAGTTTGCGACGGCGGTAGCGGGCGCGATCATCGGCGTAGACCCATTTGACGAACCCAACGTCACCGAGAGCAAACTCAACACAAAGCGCCTGCTCGAAGAGCATGAGGCAACCGGCGCATTTGCCATTGAATCAAGCAGTCGCAGCGCCAATGGGCAACTCAACAAATTTTTGCGCAGCGCCAAACACGGCGATTACATCTCGATCCAGGCGTATCTGCCCTATCTACCTGAGATCGCCGATCAACTCGAAAAAGTGCGCGCCGCCATCATCACTCGTTTTGGCGCGCCAGTCACGCTTGGCTACGGACCGCGATTTTTGCATAGCACAGGGCAACTGCACAAAGGCGGCGCGAATAATGTCGTGGCGTTGCAATTTACCTACGACACTGACGAAGATGTGTTGATCCCGGGTGAACCTTATTCATTCGGCACGTTGATTCGCGCTCAGGCGCTGGGCGATTTTGAGTCGCTCAAGGCGCACAATCGGCGCGTCATGCGCTTACATCTTGGGCGCGACATTACGCCCAGTCTGCGCAAGATCACACGCACATTGCGTGGCGGCGCGCGCACGAGCGCGCCCATCGCCAAAGCCAAAAAACCGCGCAAGGCGCGCGCCAAGAAAGCATGATCTTTCGGTTAGCAGTTGAGGACGATCTCAACGCACTCGCTCAGATGCGTTGGGATTTTCGTATCGAAGAAGCGCCCAACGAAGCGCAAGCCGATCAAGCCACCTTTGTCGCGGCGTGCGCGATGCGACTGCGCGAGTATCTGCAGAGTGGCAAATGGGGCTTTTGGCTGGCGGACGAGGGCGGCGAAATCGTGGCGCACATGTTTGTGCAACGCATTGACAAGATTCCGCGACCCAACTATTTTGACTCGGCGATGGGCTACCTGACCAACGTTTA
>CAZVQE010000227.1:0-210 GCA_964628875.1 uncultured Anaerolineae bacterium | reverse complement strand
AAAACCACGTTGGCGCGATCAGGGCATCGGTGGTGAATTGATGCGTCATGCGCTGAATTGGGCGCGCGAACAAAAGCTGGAGGAGATTATGTGCTGGCCCTCCAGCGATAGCCTGCGCTTTTATCAACGCGCAGGCTTCAAACGCATCGGCGATGGTTATTCGTTGGCACTCAAGTAAATGCAGTGCGCTAATACTTTGTCGTCCACTCT
>CAZVQE010000226.1:0-4639 GCA_964628875.1 uncultured Anaerolineae bacterium | reverse complement strand
GAGTCAAAAGATCAGCGCAAACAACTCGACGACCTGCGCGCCCAATTTACCCAATATGAGGCGCGCGAGTTGCTCGACGCTGCGCCGATGTGTGGAGACGCGCGGCTGATCGTGCGCACATTTGAAGGGCGTGACATGAATCAACTGCGCAGCCTCGCCAAAGCGCTGTGTGCGCCTCCAAACGTAATCGCATTGCTGGGCGGTGTAAGCGAGCGCGCCGCGTTGTGCTTTGCGCGCTCAGCAAATGTGACGACCGATTTACGCCCCATTTTCAAAAATACACTGGACGCACTCGGTGATTCATCCGCCAAAGGTGGCGGCGCGGCGGAGCTGGTGCAAGGCGGATTTGCGAGCAATGATCTGGCTCAGGTGCAGCGCGCCTTGCAAATTGCGCAATCGTCGTTACAATGCTGATACGAATGACTGCACAAAACCTAAAAAAACTTAGCAAAAATGTATACATGCACACCACCCATGCGGGATTGAACTTGGGGTGCATCGTGACAGATGAAGGCGCCGTGAGCATTGATCTGCCGCTCACGCCGCAAGAGACGCTCGAGTGGCGCGCACAGATCAACGCCGCAACAGGCAAACCGTTGCGCGCTGTGGTGTACACCTCGCCTCTTCGGGTGAATGGCGAATGCGTGCGCGCACTCTACAACGAACGATTTCCGACACCGACTTTGATCCACGAAAATGGCTTCGAGCAACTGTTTGCGGTGTTGGAGGCGGCGCACCCGCATCCACCGGAGATCGGGCTGCCGCTGCTGGTGCGTGAGCAGGCGGGTTTGCCAGATATGACCTTTAGCGACAAGATGTCGTTTGTGTTTGGGTCTCACACTGCGCCGAGCTATATTGACGTGTCACACGTCGGTGGCTGTGCGCCGGGTGGCGCGTATGTGACCTTGCGCGATAGTGGCATATGGTTTGTTGGCGATCATGTGGCGGTAGATGAGCCGCCTATGTTTAGCGCGGGCGACCTCGACGCATGGGTCAAAGCGTTGACCCATTTGCCAAAGATGAAAGGCGCAAAGACAATCGTGCCCGGCCGCGGCGCACCTGGAAATCTCAATATTGGCGCAGGCACGCTTGAATTTGTAAAGGAACTGCGCGTTGCTTCCCGCAAAATCTCACGTGCGCATCACACCCGCGATGAGGCCGCCAAGTTAGCGCCTGAATTGGCAGCCAAGTTTGTGCCAAAACGCGCTAAACATCACGATGCGGTGATGGCGTCTTACAGCGCACGAATCCAGGCAGGATTGGAGCAGCTGTTCGATCATGCACATCGCTCGCCCGAAGCTGTGATTGTGTAATTGCTCTAGAGATTCTTCGTCACGCGCCGCATTCCTCAGAATGACAAACTTAGACAAACAAGTATCATGATTAGCGTACTCGGCAGCATCAACTACGACTTGTTTGTGCGTTTGCCGCGTCTGCCTCAGCCTGGCGAGAGCGTGATCGGCAACAAGCTTGACACCGCCTGTGGCGGCAAAGGCGCAAATCAAGCCTATGCCATCGCGCGCATGGGCGCGCCTGTGCGCATGATTGGCTGTGTGGGCGATGACGCGCCTGCCAACCTCATGCTCAACAATCTGCGCGCAGTTGGCGTGGATACGATACACGTGTCACAACATCGCGGCATCAACAGCGGCACGGCGTTCATTTTGATTGATGATGCGAGCGGACAAAACGAGATCGTTGTTGTCGCGGGCGCAAATATGGCGCTTACGGTTGATGATGTGCGAGCTTGCGCGGATGCCATTCGCACATCGGCGATGCTGGTCGCGCAGCTTGAGACGCCGATCGAGGTGACACGTGAGGCATTTGGAATCGCGCGCGCGGCGGGTGTTACAACTTTGCTGAATCCCGCGCCGTTTGCGCCGATGGACGATGCGCTGCTGCGATTGTGCGATTACGTCGTGCCAAATGAAACCGAAGCCAGCGCGTTGGTCGGCTTTAATGTGACGAGCACGCACGATGCTGAACGCGCTGCGGATGCCATTAAACAACGCGGTGTAAAGCATGTACTCATCACACTCGGTGCGAATGGCGTGTGGGTGGATGCGGATGGCTGGCGTGGATTGGTGCCAGCGCCAAAGGTCAAAGCGGTGGACACGGTTGCAGCGGGCGATACGTTTATCGGAGCGTTTGTCGCACGCAAGGCTGAAGGCGCGTCCGTGCAAGATGCGGCGCGGTTTGGTTGTGCGGCGGCGGCGATCTCGGTCACACGCGCGGGCGCGCAGCCGAGCATCCCCGCGCGGACTGAGGTGGATGCGCTTTTGCATTGATCGTCGAGTGCTAAGATTCTGCCTATCATGCTTACCTTTGAACACACTGCCTATAACGTAACCGAACCCGCCAAGCAAGCGCAATGGTGGATTGATCACATGGGTCTTACCCTGTTGCGACGCGTGCCAAATGAGACGGATATTCACTTTATCGGCGATGTGCACGGTAAGCTCATCATTGAGCTCTACAACAATCCAAAAGGTGCAATTCCAAACTATGCCGCAATTAACGAATGGACACAGCATATCGCCTTTACAACCGAAAACATTGCGGCTGAGCGCGCTCGATTGATCGCGGCAGGCGCAACGCCGGAGGGTGAAATCGGCACTGTTGCCAGCGGCGATGCGGCGGCGTTTGTGCGCGACCCATGGGGGCTGATGATTCAGCTCATCACGCGCATCAAACCATTGCGATAGCGCGATTTGCACAACTAATAAAAGAGCCGCATAAATAAACGTGGCTCTTTTTTTGCGCGCATACAATCAGCGCATGACACACGCACTGCCACGCCGCGAGGAGGTAGACCCGCGCCGCACATGGGACATCGCCAGTATTTTTGCGAGCGTTGATGAATGGGAAAAAGAATTTGCCGCGCTCGATGCACTGATTGCAAGCGTCGCTCAGTTTCGCGGACAGCTCGCCACGCCGGATGGCTTTGTGCGCTGGATGGAGTTTTATGATCAGCATGCGCCGCGTGTGAATCGCCTCGCCACCTACGCCAGTTTGCTCGCTGATCAAGATACGGGCAATCAGAGCAACGCCGCTCTGCGCGCGAGAGCGCAATCGTTGGCGTCACGTTTCTCGGCTGCAGTCTCATTTGCCGAACCCGAACTGTTGGCGATCAGCCCAATGATCATCGGCTTGTGGCTAGAGACGGATAAGCGCTGTCAGACGTATCAACAGTATTTTGATAATCTGAATCGCCGCCGCGCGCACGTGCGCAGCGCTGAGGTTGAGGAGGCGCTGGCACAATCGCGCGATGCGCTGAGCCAGCCTGCAAACGCCTACATTGCGCTGACCAACGCCGACTTGAAATTTATGGAGGCGACACGCAGCGACGGATCGCATGTGCCAGTCGCGCTTGGCAATATCAACGCGTTGCTCGACAGTGATGATCGTGCGTTGCGCCAGTCTGCATTTGAGTCATACAACGACGGATTTTTGAGCGTCAAAAATACATCCGCAGCTATCTTGGCGGGCAAAGTCAAAGCGACCGCGTTTCAGGCACATGCGCGCCGCTACCACGATTCACTCGAGATGTCGCTGCACGACTACAACGTCACGCGCGCCGTGTATGAAAACGTGATTGATGCGTGCAATCGGCATTTGCCGATTTGGCATCGCTACTGGGAGGCGCGCCGCAAACTGCTACGGCTCGACGTGTCACATCCTTGGGACATCTTTGCGCCGATTGGAGCGCCATTCACCGTGAGCTATGAGCAGGCGGTCGAATGGATCTGTGAAGGGCTCGCGCCGCTTGGCGCTGACTACGTGGCGAGCGTGCGCGCGGGCTGCACGAGCGAGCGTTGGGTGGACTCGACGACCAACATCGGCAAACGTCAAGGCGCTTATTCAAACGGCACATTTGGTTGCAAGCCATTTATCCTGATGAGCTACAACCCTGAGTCGGGGTTGGGCGGCATGAGCACGCTTGCGCATGAGCTGGGTCACGCCATGCACAGCAAATGGTCAAACGAAAAGCAACCCTTTGTGTATGCGCGCTATTCGCTGTTTGCGGCGGAGGTCGCCTCAAACATGAATCAAGCGCTGGTGCGCGCGCACTTGCTCAAGAAGAGCGATGAACGCAACTGGCAACTGGCGGTGATTGATGAAGCCATGAGCAACTTTCATCGCTATCTATTTTTGATGCCGATCTTGTCACAGTTTGAGCTGTATGCGCATCAGCAGGTCGAGGGCGGCAAGGCGCTGACCGCTGATGCGATGTCGAGCTATGCGGCTGATTTGTTTGCGAATGGCTATGGACCTGCCATTGACATGCGCGATTCACAGACACGCATGCGACAGGGCATCGCGTGGTCACAATTTAATCATTTGTATGCCAACTTTTACGTGTATCAGTACGCGTCAGGCATCGCCGCCGCCAATGCGCTCGCGGATGGCATTTTGCAAGACGGCACAGGTGCAGCGCGCGATCGTTATCGCACATTTTTGACGGCGGGCGGCAGCCAATATCCGCTGGACGCACTCAAAGTGGCGGGCATTGATATGACCTTGCCCGCGCCAATGGATCGTGCGTTTGGCGTGCTAGAGAGCTTTGTGGCGCGGCTCGAGGCGCTAATATGAATCGAGCTTTGCGCGTGCCGACGCGCGAGCAAGCAGAAAATTATTT
>CAZVQE010000225.1:3148-4660 GCA_964628875.1 uncultured Anaerolineae bacterium | reverse complement strand
TTGCTCGTCGAAGAACTGCTCAGCGGCGCGGGCAACCCACCACCAGCGCAAACGCTTGGCATACTCTACGCTGCGGGCGGCGTCGGCACATTTATTGCCTCGCTGGTCATCATTCCAATCAGCAAACGCTTTACGCGAACGGGTCTGCTCCTGTGTCTACTCATGGCGCAGTCAGGCGTATTGGCGTTTACATACACATTCTCACATTCCATCTGGCTCACCGCACCGCTGCTCGCATACTCTGCGTTTGGCTTAGCCAATGTCATGATCCTCGTCGGTGGCTTGCTCCAGCGACTCACGCCGCCCGAGATGCGCGGGCGCATCATGACGCTCAATCAAATGACAAGCTGGGGCATGCAATTGCCGGGCTCATTGCTCGCGGGTCTCAATGGATTGTGGCTGGGCGGCGCGGGTGGCATCCGATTTGCGGGAATCGCGCTGTTTGTGAGCGCGTTGGCGCACATCGTGTTTCGCCCTGAGATGCGGCGCTGGCGTCCAAACAACTAGAGCCGCGTATACGCCGCAATCGCTGCGTCGAGCGCGGCATTATGCGCCGCGTCAATCGTGCGCCGTTGCGCGTCCGATTCAAACCAAGCCATCGCGCGACGCACGCCCTCGCTCCACGGCACGGTGCAGACAAAATCCGGCACAAAACGTTTGATCTTGCTGTTATCAAACACGGCGCTGTGCACCTTGTCGCCGAGCAGACCGCCCTCCCACTCGGGGTTAAATTTTGCCAGCCAGTCTGAGGCGATATGCACGATCTTTGTCTCGACGCCGAGCGCGGTCGCGGCGGTGCGATAAATGGCATCCCACGTCAGCACCTCGTCGCTTGTAATGTGAAATGCGTGACCGAGAGTTTGCTCGCGCCCAAGCAAGCCGATGAGACCTTTGGCAAAGTCGGCGTTCCACGTCACCGTCCACAGCGAGGTGCCGTCGCCCGGCACGATCACAGGCTGACCGCGCAACATGCGATCCATCATTGTCCATGGATGTTGCCAGCTGCCCATGATGAGCGGGATCTGCGACAAGCCATAGGTCAGCGATGGTCGCACAATCGTGATCGGAAAGCCTTGCTCACGGTAGGCGCGCATCAGGCGCTCCTCGCAGGCGATCTTGTCACGCGAGTATTGCCACAGCGGGTTTGCCAACGGCGTATCTTCGCGGATGAGATAGTGCGTCGGCGGTTTTTGATATGCGCTGGCTGAGCTGATAAATACAAACTGACGCGTCTTATTTGCAAACACGCGCAGGTCTTGCTCGATGTGATCAGGCGTGTAAGCCACCCAATCTACGACCGCATCAAAGCGATGATCGCGCAGCGCGGCGGAGGTGCCTTCGGGGTCGTTGCGAATGTCGCCGCGAATGATTTTCGCGCCGAGCGGTGCGTCAAATTTGTGTGATTGACCGCGCGTCAGCAGATATAGCTCTATGCCGCGCTCGATTGCCAATGGCGCGCAACCCGATGAGATGATGCCCGTCCCGCCGACAAATAAAACTTTCATGATATCT
>CAZVQE010000225.1:0-3138 GCA_964628875.1 uncultured Anaerolineae bacterium | reverse complement strand
ATGAGTATAGCCGTTTGCATATACTCGGCGCACAGGAAACCCAACTATGAACCCCAACCCTGTCACCCTTATCACCGCCGCAGGTCGCGGCATGGGCGCGGCGATTGCGCGTGAATTAACATCCGTCGGACATCGGCTCGCACTGCTATCGCCGTCTGGCGCACCTGAAACACTCGCCACTGTGCCTGATGCGATTGCCATTCGCGGCTCAGTCACCGAGCCCGCCGACCTACAAAAATTGGTTGATCTCGCGCTTCAGCGCTATGGGCGCATTGACGCGGTGGTCAACAACACGGGTCATCCACCCAAGGGCAAACTGCTCGACATCGCGGACAACGATTGGCATGCGGGGCTTGATATCGTTTTGTTGAATGTGATCCGCACCGCGCGACTCGTCACACCGCACATGCTGGCACAGGGTGGCGGCGCCATCGTCAATATCTCAACGTATGCAGCGTTCGAGCCAGAGGCGGCGTTTCCGGTGTCGGCATCATTGCGCGCGGCGCTGGCTGGATTCACCAAGATGTACGCTGATCAATACGCTGCGCATCGCATTCGTATGAATAACGTATTGCCCGGCTTTATTGATAGTTATCCGGAGAGCGAGGACAACCTCAGGCGTATCCCGATGAAGCGCTATGGCACTGTGAACGAGATTGGCAAGACCGTGCGCTTTTTGTTATCGGACGACGCGGGCTATATCACGGGTCAAAACATCCGCGTGGATGGCGGCATCACACGCTCGGTCTAGTAGCTTGTCATTCTGAGGCGCAGAGATTCTTCACTGCGCGCTGCTCCGTTCAGAATGACGATCTCAGTCTCAATCAACATTTCCATGAAAACTTACGACATGATTTTGATTGGCGGCGGCGTGATGAGCTGTGCCACCGCCTACTATCTGCTCAAATCAAACCCCAAGCTGCGCGTCGCGGTTGTCGAGATGGATCCGAGCTACGCGCGTAACTCGAGCGTGCTGAGCGACGGCAACACGCGCATCCAATTCAACCTCAAAGAAAACATCTTGATGTCAAAATACGGCGACGACGTGCTGAAGAATTTTGCGGACGAGATGGCAGTCGGCGACGACAAACCTGACGTGGCTTTTCGTCGGCAGGGCAATTTGTTTATCGTGGACGAGGGCGGACGCGAAGAAGCGCAAGAGGGTATGCGGCTGCAGCAGAGTCTCGACTGTCAGGTGGAATGGCTCGCACCCGCGCAAGTCAAATCGTTGTATCCACTGTATGACTTGGCAGGTTGCGTCGGCGCGACCTTTGGCGCGCGCGATGGCACGATGTCACCGCTGGCGGTGTTGATGGCATATCGCAACAAGATCATCGCCATGGGCGCAGAGTTTATTCACGCGCGTGTCACGGCTGTGCAGACCCAAGCCAATCGCGTCATTGGCGTCACACTTGACAATGGAGATTCGCTCGCTGCAAATTCCATTCTCAATGGCGCGGGCGCATGGGCGGCACACATCGCACAGACTGCGGGCGTGGCTCTGCCGGTCGCGCCGACCAAGCGCGAGGTGACTGTCGTCGAGATCAATACGCAGAGCGACAAGATTTTGCCAGCGATTTTCTTTCCGTCGGGTTTGTATGTCATGCATGAGGGCGCGGGTCTATTCACCTGCGGCAAGTCGTTTGACGACGACCCGATTGGCACGGATGATTTTGAATGGCGGCGCGAGCGATTTGAAGAACTGATGTGGCAAGAACTCGCCGAGCTAATGCCCGCCTTTGATCGCCTCAAAATCAAAAGCGGCTGGGCAGGCTTATATGAGGTCAATACACTGGACGGCAACGCCATTTTGGGTGAATGGAGCACGTTGCGCGGCTTTTATCTGGCTAACGGATTTTCGGGTCACGGCTTTCAACAGTGCCACGCCGTTGGTCGCTACATCGCCGAGCTAATGCTGCATCAAACGCCCACGCTCGACCTCTCGATCTTCTCGCCTCAGCGCATCCTCGACAACGCACCCGTATTTGAGAGCAAACGCAAGATTATTTAGCGCAAGCAAAAAAGTATCAATGGCGATCTCCTAACGAAGTCAGAATCGTTCGCTTCGCGGTTAGCTCAGCCCGCATCGCCCTACAAGTTTTCAACAGAGCATATCAATGTCATTCTGAACGTAGCAAAGCGCAGTGAAGAATCTCTAACGCGTAAAAATACACATTAGAGATTTTTCGTCGCGCATCTCTGCTTCGCGCTGTTGCACTCCTCAGAATGACACATTTACTTTTATCCTAAAAATCAGCTTTTTAGTTTTTGAATCCCAAAGGGCGTATCAACCTACACACTTTTGAGCCGCACCACAAAGGTCGTGCCGCGCCCGATCTCGCTTGAGCAACTGATCTCGCCGCCCATGCTTTGCACGAGTGCGCGCGCGATTGCCAGCCCAAGCCCGCTGCCGCTGCGGTCTCGCTCACGCGCACGCGCGGCGTCTCCGCGATAAAACCGATCAAATACATGCGCCACATGCTCAGGCGCGATGCCGTCGCCGTGATCGCGCACCATGATGTCTGTTACGTTGCGATTCACATCAGGCGCAATGCTGATCTCAATTTGCGATTGCTGCGGCGAAAATTTGATGGCGTTGTCGAGCAGATTGAGCAGCACCTGACGCAGCGCATCGGCACGTGCCAACACACGTGCGTCAGTATCAGTCACTGTAAGCGCAATGTCTTTGCCACTCAGCTCGATCAAGGTCTGCGCGGTCAATGTCAGCTCGCTCATCAGCGGCGCGAGTGCGATGTTTTGTAATGGCGTCGCATCTCCGCGCTCGGTTTTGCTGAGCGTCAAGAGATCGTTGACCAGCCGCGACAAGCGCGCGACCTCATTGCTGGCGTTGCCGAGTAATTGCTGACGCGCCGATTCATCAAGCTGATCGCTATGCAACATCAACACATCCAACGAGCCATGGATCGCAGTCAGCGGCGTGCGCAGCTCGTGACTAGCATCCGCGACAAATTGACGTTGTTGCGAAATCAATTCGTCAATCTGCACCACCATCGTGTTGAATGCGCGCCCGAGCTGAGCGACCTCTGCGGGCGTCTGTGAATCGGTCGGCGCGCGCACCGCAAAATCACCTGCGGCAAGACGTTGTGTGATGGGCACCATCGCCTCAAGTGGCGCAAG
>CAZVQE010000224.1:0-4670 GCA_964628875.1 uncultured Anaerolineae bacterium | reverse complement strand
AGCCGTTGCGTGCAGGACAGGTGCGCAATATCAACAGCTACACACTCTCAGCGCTCGTGCGTCGTTGTGGCGGAGTGCCGATTGACTTTGGCATCTTGCCCGATCAACGTGCGGCGTTTGATGCCGCCGCTGCGCGCGCGATGAGCGAGGCTGACATGATCGTGTTTATGGCAGGCAGCTCAATGAGTGAGCGCGATTACACACCGGATGTAGTGGCGACAATGGGAGCGCCGGGGATTTTGGTACATGGCATCGCGTTTCGCCCGGGCAAGCCGACGCTATTTGCGTTGTGTGATGGCAAGCCTGTGTTTGGGTTGCCGGGCAATCCGATCAGCGCTTTGATAACGGCGATGATGTTTGTTGAGCCGACGCTGTGGCGCATGCAAGGCGCGCTCAATCCGCCGCAACCCGCAACCGTGCAAGCCACATTCACCCAGAGCATCAGCTCCCCGCGCGACCTTGAGTATTGGTTTCCAGTGCGGTTGGAGCAGCGCGGTGACACATGGTTTGCTACACCATTGCCGATCAAGAGCAATTTGATTTTTGGCTTGGTGCGGGCGAATGGCATCGCCTGCGCGCCAAATGGCGTCAGCGAAATAAAGGCGGGCGCGACTGTGACTGTGCGATTGCTTTGATTTATATTTATGAGCTGAGTGTGTATCGTTCGCTGAGCATGTTGAAGCGAACGGCAAAAATGTGACTGTGGGCTTTGACACGCTCAGCCCGCGCGGCAAACTCAGTGAGCGCATAATGAATGCGTATTCGGTTCGTGTTAATATTTAATATGCGTTTCAGGCTTCATAAGCTGCTTACGGCTGCTGTTGGCACACAGCAACTCGAACGCATAGATCGCGCCGAGAATTGGCTAGATGACGATTTGCGATTGGCATATCTCAAAGCCGACCTAAAATTTACGCGCGCCAATGATCGCATTTTGCTCAATGGCACGATAGACGCAGCGCCTGAGGTGCAATGCGTGCGCTCACTTGAGCTTTTTGATTTGCCATTAACGGCTGAGCTTGAGGATGCAGCTTTTGCGTTGCCGGGTCAATATGTCAATGATGGCGGCGAGCCGTTGCCACGCATGCGCGACGATTGCTATGTGGATGTCTCTGAAATAATACGCGAAGCCATCATCACGGCGATTCCAATTAACCCCGTGCACCCTCAATTTGACAAAGACACCTCACAACTTGACCAACTAATCGGCGAGGCTGATCGCGAGTGGCTCAATGTGAAGTGGGCGGATCACAACTCATGAGTATGCAAATTGACGAAGATCAAATTTTATCGGCGCTGTTGATCAAAGCTGAGACACAGGGGTTTGTGTTGTTAGAGGATGTTGTCGAGCTACTGCCCGAAGGCGCGGAGAATGACGATCATATCGAACAGATTCTCAAATCGCTCAGTGAGGCAAATGTGCGCATCAACGATGTTGCCGCTGAAGATGAGCAGGATGCGCTCGAAGAGGAGGAAGATGTAGACGCTCAACCCTTGATTGGACCCGATGACAACGTAGCGATTTATTTGCGCGAGATGAGTCGCGTGCAATTGTTGAGCCCCGCCGAGGAGTTGGATATTGCAAAACGGATTGTGCGCGGGCAAAAGGCTGAAGAAAAGCTCAATATTGAGCGTATGCGGCTGCCGCGTTGGCAACGAGAGGTGTTGCAAGCGTATGTGGACGATGGCAAATCTTCGCGTGACCATTTGATTAAAGCCAACACGCGCCTTGTCATCAGTGTCGCCAAAAAACACATGGCGCGCGGCGTGCCTTTTCTTGATTTGATTCAAGAGGGCAATCTTGGCTTGATCAAAGCCGTCGAAAAATATAACTACAAGCTTGGATTTCGTTTTAGCACGTACGCCACGTGGTGGATCCGCCAAACGATCTCGCGCGCGGTCGCCGACCAAGCTCGCACGATCCGTGTGCCGGTGCATATGAATGATCGCATTCGCAAGCTCTATCGCTCGATGCACGAGCTCGAGCAAGCGCTGGGTCGAAAACCTAATCTGCAAGAACTGGCGCGCGAAATGAAATTTGATGCAGATGAGGTAGATTGGATGCTCAAAGTTTCGCAGCAGCCGTTGTCACTCGATCAGCCAGTCGGCGACGAAGAGGAATCTGAGTTTGGTTTATTTATTGAAGATGACAGCACGCCGACACCTGTGCAACAGGTGACCGAAAAACTGCTGCGCGAAAAGGTTGAGGAAGCATTGTCGTCACTTGCGCCGCGCGAACAGCGCATATTGCGCTTGCGTTATGGCTTAGCCAATGGCAAATATCACACGCTCGAAGAAGTTGGGCAAAAATTTGGCCTAACCCGTGAGCGCATTCGACAAATTGAGCGACAGGCGCTGCACCGATTGCGCAATCCACATCACAGCTATCAGCTCAAAGATTATTTGTAAATTAAGTGCGAGACAGTTTTACTCTTGCGCTTTTGTGATCTGTCGCAGTTTGCCCGGAAGCCGCAAACCTATGATTTCTACTTGGTATATTTGCGACGCAAGTAGCTTTGAGCAAAGCGATTGAGCAGTTATTAGCGTTTCATTTTGCGTAGTTGTGACTTCGCAGTATGTTTCGTGGATGCGCTCACGTCGCAAACATGTAAAGCGATACTTTTCAACACACAGTTCAACCTCTCGATCTATGTAGTTGATTTTTTGAATTTGTATTTGATTTCGTTCGCCAAAAAGTGGCGCGACCGCATAAAGCGCGTAAACACTTAGCGTACATGCAAGTACGACTACTATGTTTACGCCAAAAGTCGTCCATTTGCTTTTTGCCATGTGAATCTTTGGCATATCACTGAGATTGTAACTTTGCGCTCGAACACTGTAAACTTAATACATGCTCCCACGCTGGATCATCAAGAATGCGGGTTTGGCAGCGCTATCCGTGTTGTTAGCGATTGCGACATGGATGATCTCGACGTGGCAAGAAGACCCGATTATTGAAGATAAGCTCAACGTGCGCATTGTCAAACTTGGTGAAGGTCAAGTGCGAGACAATGCAGTGCTTACGGGCAATTTGCCTGAATCTGTTACCGTGCGATTGCGCGCGCCACGGAGCGTGTTTTTGGCGTTGCAGGCAACCGCGCCACACATTGAGATTGATCTGGTGCGGTTGGGCGCTGGCTCACACACGATATCGCTGACGCCGCAGCTCAATATTTCGCCGACGCTTATCGTTGCTACGACACCCGATTCTGCACAGATCATCATCGAGCCGCTGCAACAAATGCGCGTGCCGGTCAATATCAATGTCGTTGGCGTGCCTGCTATAGGCTTTAAAGCAGGACAAGTAAAAATTGACCCACTACAAGCCACCATCGTCGCCCCACGCGAGGTGATCTCGCGCGTCACCAGCGTCAGCGCGGAAGTGGCGGTAGATAACGCACGCACTCAACTCGAGTTGAATGCAGTGCGTGTCACGGCACGCGATAGCGCGGGCAGCCCCGTCGCAGGTGTTAAGGTCGCGCCCGAAACGATCAGTGTGCGAGTGCCATTGGAACAACTCAGCAACTATCGAGATCTGCCGATTGTCGTGCGTTGGCGCGGACAACCGGCTGAGGGCTACTCTGTTTCTGATATTTCGGTTGAACCGCTGATTGTGACGGTATTTGGCGCGATTGACAATGTGCAAGCCACAAAGGGGTTTATCGAGACGCTTGAGGTGCCTATCAGCAACGCAAAGGGCGATATTGATGAGCGGGTTGGGTTGAATGTGCCACCCGGCGTGTCACTCGTTAGCGAAAGCCAAACTGTGCGAGTGCGCATACGCATACGCCCGTTGATCGCGTCACGCACGGTCAAGCGTAAACCCGTAGTGATCGGATTAGCCACAAATCTGTCAGCGGTGGTGTCGCCCGCAACGGTAGATGTGGTGCTCGATGGACCTCTGCCGCGCCTCAATGCATTGACTGAGGACGATATTCGCGTAACACTCGATGCCAAAGGCTTGAGCGAAGGCAGCTATCAACTGACGCCAAATGTGATCGTGCCTGATGATGTCACCGCAAAGAGCGTTGTTCCTGCGACGATTCAGATTGAGCTTAAGGCAATTCGGCGCTAAAAAAGTGCGCATGTTAGAATTTCGCGTAGCCTTAAAAAGCTAAAAAGAGTTGATGGACGACCGCGAAGATCATATTCAACCTGCACCCCCTTCGCGCGCCGCAGGAGCACAACCCGCTCCGATAGTATCAAGACCGCCGCTTCGACTACCTGCGCGCAAGACAGGTGCGCGCGCCCACGCGCGTGACGCACACCCGCTGCGCACGCCAAAATCACGCCCAAAGGTGGATCGCCGCGATATCCCTGTGCGCTGGATTGCGCTGATCGTTAGCGCGGTTTTGCTGATTGCTGGCGCATTGGCGGCCTATCGCTACATCAGCTCAAATCGTTGCCAATGGTTTAACGCTGCCAACATACAGTACGGCACTGCCGATGGCATATTGAGTGTTATGGCGGCGTCAGTTGATTTGAATGGCGACTTTGGGGTGCAACTCAGCGACTCACCTACTACAGGTAACCTGCCTAGCAAAACGCGCGCAATTGGCAACGCTTATAAGATTACAGCTTGTGGCGCGCCGCCCAAAACCCTCACCTTGTCGCTCAAGCCGCCAGCCGGTTTTCAGATCAATCCTGCCAATGCGCCAGATATGCTCGCC
>CAZVQE010000223.1:0-4672 GCA_964628875.1 uncultured Anaerolineae bacterium | reverse complement strand
CGGCATCGTCGTCTCACGCTCCATTCGCGTGGCGGGTGACGAGATGGACGAGGACATCATCAACTACGCGCGCAGCAAATACAACCTGTTGATCGGCGAGCGCATGGCGGAAAAAATCAAAATTGCGATTGGCTCGGCGTTTCCGCTGCCCGAAGAAAAAACCATGACCCTGCGCGGGCGCAACCTCGTGACGGGCTTGCCCGAGTCCATCGAGGTGTCTTCGATTGAGATCCGCGAGGCGCTCTCAAACTCGGTGAATACGATTGTCGAAACCATCCGCAGCACGCTGGATGAGACGCCGCCAGAGTTGGTGGCTGACCTCATGGAGACCGGCATCGCCATGGCAGGCGGTGGTTCGTTGCTACAAGGGCTCGTCGAGCGCGTGGCAGACGAAACCAACATTCACACGTGGTTGGCAGAAGACCCGCTCACCTGCGTTGTGCGCGGCGCTGAACTCGTGCTAGAAAAATACGACGATCTCAGCCGCATCCTCGCCAGCCTCGAACGCACCACTGCCTCACGCAGCGGCATGGCGTCACCACGCGTGTAACGCAATTCCACAAAACAATCAAAATGGGCGGACCACTTACTTCTCTAATCAATTTTTTTCAGCAAGGCAACATGGACGGCGTGATGATCGAGCTGAGCGTCATCATCGTGTTGTTGCTTATTTGCTTTCCAGTGCACGAGTTTGCGCATGCATGGACAGCCACAAAGCTCGGCGATGACACGGCGCGGTTGATGGGGCGACTGACCCTCAATCCGCTGGCGCATCTCGATCCTGTCGGCACGCTCTTGTTTTTGATCGCGGGCTTTGGCTGGGCGAAGCCTGTGCCAGTCAATACCTATCGCCTGCGCGGCAACCCGCGCACAAGCTTTGCATTGGTTGCGCTGGCAGGTCCGGTCTCAAACCTGATCTTGGCAATCTTTTTTGCGTTGCTCTTTCGCCTGATTGACAACACATCGCTATCATTTTTGCAAGAGATTTGCACGACGGCTGTTTTCTTGAATTTATTGCTCGCGTTTTTTAACCTGATCCCTGTGCCGCCGTTGGATGGATCGCGTTTGCTGTCTGCGATATTGCCCGAGTCAGCCGCCGCAGTCTATGCGCAAATCGAGCGTTACGGTTTTATGATTTTGGTCATTTTGACCTACGTATATCCGAGCTTATTTAGCAACCTCATCACGCGACCTGCGCTTCAGGTCGGCAGATGGCTGCTTTTCAATTAGATTATGGCAAAGACACGCATTACGATTATTGGTTGCGGCTCGCGTGGGCGGTTGATCGCTACTGCCTTGCGCAGTGTCATTGCTGACGCCGAGATCATCGGTCACGACAAAAATCAAGAAGTTGCTCGTCTCGTCGAAAAAGAAAAGATCGTAGACAAAAGCGTGTGGAATCTGCCGGCATCGGTCGAAAACGCGCAACTGATTGTGATCGCCATCCCGCAAGATCAAGTCGAAGCCACGCTCAAAGCCATTGACCGAGATGTGATGCGTGACGCGCTGGTCACCGATCTATGCGCCTCCAAAGTCACCGCGCTCAAACACGCGAATCTCTTGCCGATGGATGTCGCCTATATCAGCAGCGACATCGTCATTGCGCCCGCAGAGAGCCGATCCAAAACAGACACTGCGCCGCTCAAAGGCGCAATCTGGACGTTGACGCCTCGCGCCGGCACATCGTCAGAGGCAATTGCACAACTGACCAACATCGTTACTGCGCTCGATGCGCAACCTCTCCTCATGGAAGCCGCCGAGCATGATGGATTGCGGTTTGCGGTCGAGACGCTGCCGTCGGCAGTTTCATTTGCGCTGATGAATGCCATCAGCGGCGACGCGGCTTGGCAGGAGCGGCGTTGGCTCGCAGGCGACGAATTTGGCAAGCGCACACAAGCCATTGACAACCGAAGCCCGGCGGATATCGCCACAAACCTCACCAATCAGCCCGAGGTCAGTTTGCATTGGCTCAACCAAATGTTGCTGCAACTCATGGCGCTGCGTGACGCCATTCAAAAAAATGACACCGCGCGCATCGAGACACTGCTCAAAAACGCACAGACTCAGCGCACGGCGTGGCTCAATGACTGGCACAACGGACGCGAAAAAGATGCCCCACCCGTCAAAGCGCCCAAGATGGATTTGATGGGGCTGCTACTCGGAAGTCGGCTTGCGGAACGATTGAACGACAACCGCAAGTGAGCGCCAAACCACTGCATATTTTGAGTCTCGCGCCGACGTCATTTTTTGGCGATTACGGCTGTCATGTGCGCATCCTTGAGGAGGCGCGCGTGCTACAGTCGCTCGGACATCGTGTGACCGTGCTGACATACTTCAAAGGCAACGACGTAGATGGCATCGAGGTGATCCGCACCGCGCCCACGCCCTATCACGCACAGTACGAGGTCGGCTCGTCGCGCCACAAGTATGTTTTTGATGTGTTGCTGTCTGAGCGGCTTTTGCGTGAATTGGTCTCGAAGCAACGCAGCGCTGAGCGCTACGATCTCATTCACGCGCATTTGCACGAGGGCGGGCTCATCGGGTCGGTTGTCGGCAAACGCTTTGGCTTGCCAGTCGTGATGGACTATCAGGGCAGTCTGACTGACGAGATGATGCAGCACAAGTTTTTGAAAGCGGACGGCGCGCGCGAAAAATTTTGGCGCGGTGTGGAGCAACGTATCGAGCGCGGCGTAGATGCGATTTTCACCAGCACTTTGCACGCTGCGGACAAATTAAAAAACACCCACACGCCCGATAAAGTGCATCCGTTGCTCGACGGCGTAAACACTGACTTTGTGCATCCGCATGTGTTGAGCGCCGACGCGCGTGCCGCCAAACGCACCGAGCTTGGCATCGCGCCCGACGAGGTATGCGTCGTGTTTCTTGGCTTGCTCGCGCAACATCAAGGCATCCAAAATTTGATTGACGCTGCGAGTCACGTCAAACGCAGCAGCGCGCGTGTCAAGTGGCTCATCATGGGTTATCCAGGCGCAGATGCTTGGCGCGAAACCGCGCGGCAAGCAGGCAACAATGATGTGATGATTTTTACGGGGCGCGTGGCGTACGGCGAGATGCCGCACATGTTGGCGCTGGGCGATCTGGCGGTTGCCCCAAAACTCTCGCAGACTGAGGGCAGCGGCAAAATACTCAACTACATGGCGATGGAGCTGCCGACGATTGCGTTTGACACCGACGCGCAGACCGAGATACTCGGCGAGCTTGGCATCTATGCGCCGACAGGCGACACCATTGCTTTGGCGAATCGAGTCATCGAGTGGGCGACGCGCAGCGCTGGCGAGCGACGCGCGTTGGGCGCGCAGTTGCGTGCGCGCGCTCATGATCAATTTAGCTGGCAACAACGCGCCTCAGATATGATGCACGTTTACACATCACTATGTCGTTAGCTTTTTCATCGGCGCGCGCGCAATTCACCAGCCAAATCGCCGAACTCTGGAAGTATCGCCACCTCTTGCGCATGTTGGTTGAGCGCGATCTCAAGGCACGCTACAAAGGTTCATTTCTATGGATTGCGTGGTCGTTTTTGCAGCCGCTTGGCATGATGGCAGTCATCACTCTGGTGATGACCAAGATCAATCCATCGCCAGATGGCATGCCGCGCGTCTACGTGCGCACGCTCGCAGGACTACTCGCATGGAATTTTTTTAACGCGGGTTTGGTGAGCGGCACAGGCAGCATCATCGCCAACGCGGGGTTGGTCAAAAAGGTGTACTTTCCGCGCATCTTGTTGCCGATCTCGAGCGTGCTGTCGAGCACGCTCAATTACTTTTTTGCGTTGCCGATGTTTATCTTGGTCGCGCTGATCTCAGGACACGGATTGTCATGGACAATCTTGCTGTTGCCATTTGCGTTGCTGATTCAGATCGTGTTTACGACCGGTTTGACCTTGCTGTTTTCGTCGTTGAATGTGTATTATCGCGACACACAATTTATCCTTGATTTGGCGATGCTCGCGCTTTTTTTTCTGACGCCCGTGTGGTATGACCTGCGCACGTTTAACGCTTCGACGTTGACCGTGTTAGGCGTGACCTTTAATCCCGCGTTGTGGCTCAATCGCCTCAATCCGATGGCATCACTGGTCAACATCTATCAAGACTTGATGTATCTCGGGCAAGTGACCGTGTTTGAGTTTTGGATTCGCACAGCCATCACGGCGATTGTCATCTTTGTCATTGGCTTGTTCGTCTTTCAACGGCTGAGCAAAAATTTTGGCGAAGAAGTGTGAAAGCGAGACCTAAACACACTCACAAGTTTTGTCATTCTGAGGAGCAAAGCGACGAAGAATCTCTGCGAATGCAAACTATTGACGTCACGCTTTAGGGGATTCTTCGCTCCTTTTAGTCGCTCAGAATGACAAGTTAGCAATTTGCCCTAAAGCAAATCTGCTCTAAAATTTCAAGACAACCCATGAATCATCTGCTCACCAACATCCACACGCTCGTGACTATGCGCGGCGAACGCACAGACACACCTGAGGTCATGCATGATGTCGCCGTATTGACGCGCAATCAAGAGATCGTGTGGATCGGCGCATCGGCGCAAACGCAACCACTCACAGAGTTTATCGAGCGCATCGCGCGTCCGCACGGCGTAGATGCGATTCACCAGATCACCAACCTCAAAGATCACATCGTGCTGCCCGGCTTGGTCAATA
>CAZVQE010000222.1:1552-4726 GCA_964628875.1 uncultured Anaerolineae bacterium | reverse complement strand
CACAATTTGGTACAGCACGATCTTGCTGATGGTGCTGTTGCTGTTTGGCATGTCGGTCTATCTGATCATGTCATACACGCTCAATGCCAATATTGATTCTGCGCTCAAAGACGCCGCCTATAACATCATCAGCCAAAGCCGCGGCATCCCAAGCACGGGCGGATTGCAACTGCCGCGATTAGATTCGCCACTCACCTCTGTCATCTTTGTGCAAGCCATCCGCGCAGACGGCAACGTCGAAGCGCAAAACATCAGCTTTGATGAATATCTTGACCCTGACACGATCAAAAAGCTGATGGCGGACAGCAACAACACCTCAAGCATCGAAACTTATTCGACCTATGCGCACGCCGGCAAGACGCCGCTGCGTGTGCTGACGTTGCGCCTCATCGGCGGCGAATCGCGCACGTTGTTTGGATATTTGCAGGTGGCGCAACCGATTGACGACATCGAACGCGCCAAGAGTGGACTACTCGCCGCGCTGGCGTTAGTCGGTGGTGTTGGTTTGTTTATCTCGGCAGCCGCAGGCGCAGCAATGGCTCGACGAGCCTTGCAGCCCGTAGATCAAATTACCCAAACCGCCGTAGATATCTATCGCGCCGAAGACCTCAAACAACGCGTCCAAGTATCAAACACCCAAGACGAAGTGGCGCGTCTTGGCATGGCATTTAATGAAATGCTTGAGCGTCTGGCTCGATTGTTTCGCGCGCAGCAACGGTTGGTTGCCGATGTATCGCATGAATTGCGCACACCGCTGACAGTGATTCGCGGCAACGTTGATCTCATGCGCGCTATGAAACGCTGCGACGATGAATCGCTCGACGCAATTACAAAAGAAGCCGAGCGCATGACGCGCATGGTCAGCAATCTGCTCATGCTGTCGCAAGCAGATGTGGGTCAATTGCCGATGAGCGTCAAACAGCTCGACCTCGCGGGCATCATCGGCGACATCGAGCGCAGCGCCAATATCATGGCAAATGGGCGCGTGCATATCGAGAGCAGCGTGTGTGGCGAGCTGGCGGTGCGTGGCGACGCCGACCGCATCAAACAAGTGCTGCTCAATCTAGTAGACAACGCGCTCAAACATACGCCCGATGGCGGCACGGTGTCCGTCGTTGCCGATTGCGTTGATGAGGACGGCGAGCCACAAGTGCAAATCAGCGTGCGCGACACCGGCATCGGCATCCCTGAGGCGGATTTGCCGCATGTGTTTGAGCGCTTTTATCGCGTGGATAAATCGCGCTCACGCGATCTGGGCGGCGCGGGCTTAGGGCTGGCAATCGCACAGTCCATCGTTGCGGCGCACGGCGGCAAGATCGAGGTGCATAGCAAAGTCGGCGAAGGCACCTCATTTGATGTGTGGCTGCCCGCGTATCAACCCAACGTGGTGTAACATCGCGCGCATGTCACCTTCATTTAAGCGGCGACTTGCCAGCCTCATCACCACGCTCATCATGGGCTACATCTTGTATCGCGTGCTTGACCGCCTATTTGTGGTCGTGCTGGTGCAGGTGCCGTGGTGGGGCTTGATCTTGCTTGGCATTGCGCTCTACTTTGTCATTGATTATTTTGTGAATCGGATTTTGAACCCATGAGTCACGCCACGTTGCCGCTGTGGGCGAATGCCAACGCTGACGAGCGCATCGCCAAGTTGCGTGAGCAGGTGGACGATCTGTATCGCATCACACATGGCGCTGCCTTACAACGCATCGTCGCCACATTGCAAGCGCATCACTGCGCCGACGAAAAAGAATCGCGCGATGTGCAATTCATCATCGAGATGTGCCACGCGCATCCAAGCATCTTGAGCGCAACCTGTGAGGTCGGGCATATCACCGGTTCGGCGATTGTGATGGATGCTAAACGTAAGCGTGTGCTACTCAACCATCACAAAAAATTTGACCGCTGGATGCAATTTGGCGGACACGGCGAAGCCGAGAGTGAGCCGCATCTGATCGCGCTGCGCGAAGGCATCGAGGAGAGCGGACTTGATGATCTGCGCTTGTTTCCAAATGCAATTCACCCGCTGCTGCTGGATGTGGATGTGCACCCGATACCGCAAAAGCCGCCGCGCCCGCAGCACTATCATCTTGATATGCGTTATCTGTTGCTGACCGACGCGCCACAGCTCGCGCGCGCGACCGACGAGTCCAACGACATTCGCTGGTTTGCGCTGACGGAGCTAGACGCGCTCAATCTCGAACCCAACGTGCAACGCATGATTGCGAAGGCACGCAGTGTAGTCCGCTAAATCAACCCCTCAAACCGCAACAACTTGGTCAGCCCGTCGCGCAGTGAGTAATGCGCTTGCCAATCCGTCAATGCGTGGATACGCCGAGTGTCCGCCGTCTGGTGCATCTTGTCGCTCTTGCGTACTAGCGCGCTGGCTGAGGTCAGATTTAACCGACGACCGAGTATGTCCGCCATCGTCTCGACGATCTCCGCCGCGCTGTACTCGACGCCCGTGCCAATATTGAGCGGCACAAAATTCGGGCCGCTCAGCGCTGCATCCGCACAGGCGACGACGCCCGCGGCGAGGTCTTCGACATAGATGTAGTCGCGTTTGGTTTGCACATTGCCGAGCGTGATGTCGTTGCCACGCTTGAGCTGCTCGATGACGGTCGGGATCAAATGCGGCTGAGTTTCATTCGGACCGTATGTATTGAAGAAGCGCGTCACCACAACTTGCATGGCATGGCGCTGCGCAAAAAATGCGCCCGCGATCTCGGTCATGTGTTTGCTGACGCCATACACATCATACGGTTGGATTAGGTCGTCCTCGTGAATCAAGCCGCTCTTGTCAGCATACAGCGCGCCGGATGACGCCAGCACCACACGCTCGATAGACGCGTCGGCGCAGGCGTGCAGCACGCCATACGTGCCTTCGACGTTGATGCGGATGGTCTCCTCAGGATGCGCGTTGCAATACGGGATAAAGTGTAGCGCCGCCAGATGCAACACGGCTTTTGGCTTGTGTTGTTGAATAGCGCTGCGAACGCCATTCACATCGAGCAAATCGCACTCGATGACCGTCGCGCGTGTATCGAGAAAAGCGCGCTTGCCCGCAAACAAATTATCAAACACGACCACGCGCTCGCCGCGTGCGATCAACTGATTGGCAATACAACTGCCGATAAATCCGGCGCCGCCGGTGATGAAGTAAGTCATTTTTTT
>CAZVQE010000222.1:0-1452 GCA_964628875.1 uncultured Anaerolineae bacterium | reverse complement strand
ATTGCATTCTATACAACCGCTGACGCGCGGCGCGCTCGATGCGCTCGCGTGGCGTCGGCGTGATGCCGCCCTGCACGATATCCGTAAAGCGATCCGCCGATGTGTTGCGAATCACATGTTGCGGATGTCGCAGCGGAAATTGCATCGCGCGCGTCGGCAGATTTGCCATGCCGTCGCGTGAGCGTGTGTGCGTGGCGTCCGCGCCAAAGCCGATGTTGCTGATGAGATTGACGTTTGGCACGATGCCGAGCTTGCTGTGAATCCAACTGGCAAACGCCCACTGACAATCCCATGTGTCAAGTGTGCCGTTGCGCACTGCGTCAAACATCTTGCCCCAATGCGCCGCCAGCCGATCGTCATACAGATAGTAGCTCAGCCAGTTGCCCGCGCGAATCTCATCCCATAGCTTTAGCTCGACATCTACGAGCTGCCACGAGCGCCGCCAACTCGCCCAGCCCCAAATGTGGGTGAAGCGCGAAAAGTAATAGCTGTCATCGCCGCGTGGCTGTCCGTATTGATAATTGGTGCCGCCGATGCCCATGATGCGCTCATCATCACGGTAGCGCACGAGCAATTCCTCACAAAAGCGAAAGAAAGCCGGATGCGGCAGACAATCATCCTCCAGCACGATGGCTTCTTCGCATTGTGCAAACGCCCAATCCAAGCCCGACGATACGCGCCGCTTGCAGCCGAGATTGGCGTCGGCGTATAGCCGCTGTACATTGCAATTCCAATCAATACGCTCAACGATCGCGCGTGTCTGCGCCACCAGATCAGCCTCACCCTCTCGTCCGTCGCGCGCGCCATCCGCTACGATCAGCAGACGACGTGGTTGCGCCGCGCGGATCGCTTCAAACACGCGCGCAGTGGTGTGCGGGCGATTGAAGATCAAAAAGACGACTGGCGTATTGAGCATCAACGCAAACGATTTTCTCACACGGGCATCGCGCTTGTCACGCAGCGCCTCTGTGTCTCTGCGTGATTATGATTTCACGCAGAGACATGCATTTGTTTTAATCGCGCTTGCCCGTCACTGCCGTATCTGCATCACGCAAATCTTGTGGTGTCGCGCCACTGCGCCGCATCATAAATTTGTGTTCGTCCATGACCTCATGTTCGGTCGGCACATTGATGCGTTTGCGTTCGCGCATTTGGCGCGCGGCAAGACGCCCGAGGCGCTCATGATGCGCCAACGCTTTGAGCTGCGCCTCGCGCGCCTGCGGGTAGGTCGGCTGTAGATTTTTGATGTCCCAATATTTCATCAGCTCATCAATCACCTGCGTATAAAACTCAGCCGGTCCGTAGTGCGCATGTTTGCTGATGATCTCGACGCGTCGCGCATAGTCGGGCATGCCGATACCGGGCATCTCAAACTTGAGCATGACATCGGTGACCAACTCAACCAAGTTTGGATTGATCTGCAGATGCGCGAGTGTGGCATCGCGGTAAAAG
>CAZVQE010000221.1:0-4726 GCA_964628875.1 uncultured Anaerolineae bacterium | reverse complement strand
CGCGTCAAGCTGCGCGCGGACGGCGGCATGCACACGGGCAAAGATGTGGTCATTGCTGCGTTGCTTGGCGCGGATGAGATGAGCTTTGGCACAGCCGTATTGATCGCCGAGGGTTGCATCATGGCGCGCGTGTGCCACCTCAATACATGTCCGGTTGGTGTGACCACCCAAAAGCCTGAGCTGCGCGCCAAATTTGAAGGCAAACCTGAGCATGTCATGGCGTATTTGCTGTATGTTGCACAAGAGGTGCGCGAAGAACTCGCGCGACTGGGCTATCGTTCACTTGACGAGATCATCGGGCGCGCCGATTTGCTCAAACAACGTGCGATTGCAATTAGCCAAAATACGAAACCAGTCGAGCTGCGCGTTGCCACGATCAAGCTGGATCGTACGTTGGTTAAGCCGCAGGATGACCGCGACCTGCACTTTAGCGGCGAGTATGCCGCACAACCGCGCAACGCGCTCAACGAGCAGATTACACAAGACGCGCAGACTGCCATCCAAGAGGGATGGTTGGTGCGTTTGCATTACTCCATTCGCAATCAAGATCGCAGCATCGGCGCGAGACTGAGTGGCGCCATCACACAAAAATATGGGGATCGCGGATTGCCACCCGGCACGCTGGAGATTGCATTTCGCGGTTATGCGGGTCAGAGCTTTGGCGCATTTTGTACTAACGGCATGCGTCTGCATCTGATTGGCGCGGCAAATGATTACGTTGGCAAAGGCATGCGCGGCGGTGAGGTTTCGATTCGCCCGTTTCCTGAGGTGACATTTGAATGGAGCGACAACGCTGCGCTTGGCAACACCGCGCTATACGGTGCAACAGGCGGAGCGCTCTTTGCTGCGGGTCGCGCGGGCGAGCGATTTGCGGTGCGCAACTCGGGCGCGTGTGCAGTTGTCGAAGGAGTGGGCGACAACGGGCTTGAGTACATGACCGGCGGCGTAGTGGTTGTGTTGGGCAACACAGGGCGCAACTTTGCGGCGGGCATGACCGGCGGCATGGCGTTTGTGTATGACCCTGAGGGCAGGTTTTTGAATCGCGTAAACACCGAGCTAGTGGATGTGGATCGCATCTCAAATCCGGGCATGGTCAAGCTGGTGCGCTCGCTCTTGCGTCGTCATTATGAATTGACCAACAGCCCGCGGGCGCGAGAGTTGCTGCTGCATTGGGATGAGGCGTCGTTGGCATTTCGACGTGTGCTGCCCAAAGATCGCGTAGCCGCCATTGAGTCGCTGAATGAGTTTAGCGACTTTCAAGTGACGTAGTGTGCAGTATCATGCGCTCACGATGAATGGGGCTAAATCGCGCGATTGGCTGTGGCAGCCAGCTTTGATTGTCTTTATCAGCAACGTCTGCATCATGGTCATTGAGTTGGTCGCTGGCCGCGTCATTGCGCCGATTGTTGGCGTGTCGCTGTATACGTGGACGGGCATCATCTCGGTCATACTCGCGGGCATCGCCGTTGGCAATTTTCTTGGCGGCAAATTGGCAGATCGCGCAGCATCGCGTCGCACGCTTGGCGCGACATTTATCGCAGCAGGGCTGGGCGCGCTGAGTATTTTGGCGCTCGTGCAGCTCTTCGGCGGGAATGGTTTGCCGAGCTTTGGTGGCGTGGCGCTGACCGTGCGCATGACGCTCTTTATCGCGTTAGTGTTCTTTTTGCCGAGTGTGCTGCTGGGTGTGATCTCGCCACTGGTGATCAAACTGTCGTTGCAAGACCTCAGCCGCACGGGTAGCACCATAGGGCGCATCTATGCTGCATCGTCCATCGGCAGTATCGTCGGCACATTTGCGACGGGTTACTTTTTGTTGTCGTGGTTTCGCAACTCGACGATTGTCATCGGCACGGGCATCGTGCTGATTGCGTTGGGCGTTTTGCTTGGGAATTGGTTTTCACATGGGGAGAAGTCGTGAGCCTAGCGGCGGATTGATCGTGTGGCGGGCGTGTAGTGCATCGTCATTCTGAGGAGCACAGCGACGAAGAATCCCTGTGATGTGACGTTTTAGGGATTTCTCGCTTCGCTCGAAATGACAGATTTACTTTTGCGTGCGCGAGATTCTTCGGCTCTTCGAGACTCAAAATGACAATCAGCTCCGTCCCGCCATCGTCTGTTGCGGTGTGGCGTTGATTTCTTCTATGGAGGACAACACATCATTAAGCGAGTTGATTTGCTCTGACACACTCTCGCGCATGCGCTGTGCTTTGCCGCTGTCAATGTCGCGCGTGTCAATCAACAGCATCTGTGAATACACCGTGCCGAGTGCAGTCAGATTGCTCTCGAGTTGTAGCTCGGCGCGCTCCATGTTGTCGTCCAAATTCTCCAGCGCCTTGAGTTGTGTTTGACGTTGCGCGATTGTCTGCTCTAGCTCTTGCCGCACAGCGGGGTTTGGCTCACGGTGAAGTCGCATGTTAAGCTCATTGATCGCCTCAGGTACGCGATACAGATCGTCACGGATGGGCTTGTTCATGTAATACGCGTCCAACCGTTTGGCCAGCGCGTAGATGCGCCCGATCCAATCTTCGACTTGATTCGCCACGTCGGCAAGTTTGACCTTCATCGCCGTATCGGGCGATTTGCGCACAGTCTCATCAATGCGCTCACGATATGCCAGCGCTTGCTTGACGACCGATTGCAACTGCGCGCTCTTGAGCTCACTGGGGTTGTAGTCCTCACGCAGCATGTTGGCGATAGCATGCGCGTTGGCGTCGCGGTTGAGCAGGCGCGCGCCGACCACGCCAAGCCAGAGTGGCACGATGCCAATGAGCCATGTGATCGCAGGCGAATTTAACAACGGTACGTTCACATTCAACCCGACCAGAGCCACGCCCGTGCCTGCAACGATGAGGCTGAGTGGACTGAGTAGGGCGTCTTTGAGAATTGCGCTGAGAGCGCGCTGACGTATCGCCATGAATTGAAGACAGATGAACCACAAAGAACACAAAGGTCACAAAGAATTTTTTAGTGACCTTCGTGTTCTTCGTGGATAGAGTTTTAGTTGTTGATGCCGAGTCGGCGCTTGCGTTCTTCGAGCTGCGCGTCGAGCGTGCCCGTGCCAAGCGCATCATCCATTTGCTTGTCGAGGTTTTGCGCGGCGATCTCAGCGCGTGCGCTCTCTTTGTCAAGCTGTGAGCGGATGCTCTCGGCGATGCGCGCTACATCCTGATCGCCTGTGCCAGCCAGATCGTCAATGGATTTGATGGCTTTGTTTGTGATCGCTTTGGCTTTTGCCAGCTCCAACAATGTTTGCATCTCTTCGCGTTGTTGCTTGATCGTGCCGAGCTTGGCTTCGAGCTTGATGCGCGCATCGAGCAGGGCTTTGTATTCTTTCTCTTGGCGATCAACTTGTATCACATACGCGTCGTATTGCGAATTGACCGTGTTGAGCTTTGACTGCGCCGCGCGCGCGAGGTCTTGCTTGCCTTGCGTCAAGAAGATATCAATATTGCGATCCAACTCAGCTTGTTGCTTTTTGAGATCGTCGCGCTTGCGTTGCAGCGTCTTGAGTTCGCCGCCGACCGTCGCTGCCGCGTCTTCCAATTTATCAAGGTTGTCCGCCACGTCGCGGATGTACTGATCTATGACTGCGAGCGAGTTAGCTTGCAGCGCGCGATCCACCAGCGAATGTAAATTGGCTTGGATCAAAGTTTGAACTTTTTCGAGTAGTGATGCCATCTGTATTTTTGCCTCCGAATTGCCCCATTATAGAGATATCAGCGCATTGTCAAACTAATGTTGATGTTTTGTCATGACAAATCGCGTCTTTGTTTTTACGATTTGTTCAACCAAAAGTTGATTTGGAGGACAAAATGAAAACACGATTTTTTATCCCCGTTTTAATTGGAATGACATTGATATCGGCGTGCGCTTCGCCAACACCTGCGCCGCGCATGGATGCTGGCGTTGCCTCTGCGTCTGCAGCCCCAGCCGCGCCCGCGATAGCGCCATCTACAAATGGCGCCGCGCCGATAAAAGCCGAAGTTGCGGCTCAAATAGCTGATGAGGCGCGCATGGTCATTCGCACAGCGCAATTGACACTCGTGGTCAATGACACACAAGCCGCAGCAAACGCTGCACAGAGTGCGGCTGTTGGATTGAATGGATTTGTGCAAACATCAAGCGTCAGCAATAAGGGCAACCTCGCTTATGCAAATCTAGTGCTCAAAGTGCCAAGCGATCAGTTTGATAACGCTATGAGTCAGCTACGTAAATTGGCGCTAGAGGTGCGCGACGAACGCGTGAGCGGTCAAGATGTGACGGCGGAGTATGCCGATCTGGATGCACAAATGCGCAATCTTGAAACGGCCGAAAAGCAACTGCGCGAGATCATGGCAAAGACGGACAAAACCGAAGATGTCATCAAAGTGTTTAATGAGCTGACGCGTGTGCGTGGCGAGATCGAGCGCGCCAAAGGGCGTATGCAGTTTTTGTCGCGCTCAGTTGCAATGGCGACTATCAATGTCAGCATCACGCCAAACATCGCCGAAGCGCCCATTCAACCCACCAAGTGGCAACCCATCGGCGAATTGAAACGCGCATTTGAGAGCTTGGTCAATTCTTTGCAAGGACTTGGCACGCTGGTGATCTGGTTTGTCGTTTCAGTGTTGCCGGTGCTGTTGATACTGGGTGCGCCACTATATTTGATCGCGCGGCTGCTAGGTCGCAGACGTGTAGTGAAACCGAAGATCGTTGAGCCGACTGTTAAATAGTTAATCGCGAAAAC
>CAZVQE010000220.1:0-4770 GCA_964628875.1 uncultured Anaerolineae bacterium | reverse complement strand
GGTTGGTTTTAATACGGCGCTGATGCAATTAAACAAGGTCGTTTTGCCTGCTCCGTTTGGACCTATGACGGAGTGCAATGTACCGGAGGCGATGCTCAGATTCACCTGGTCAACTGCCCTAAAGCTGCCAAAATCTTTGGTCAGCAATTTTGTCTCGAGGATGCTATCGGTCATGAAAGAAGTTCGCGATAGTTGTAGGGGCGGTTCTCAGAACCGCCCCTAATATTATTTGTGAAATGCACACACACATAAGCGCACAGAAATTTATTTCTTGCAGCGATTTAGCTCTGCTGGAACGGCACAGGGTGGTGCGCTCTCTTCAGGCTTGAGCAACTTGACAAGCTCGACAAACTTAAAGTCTGGGTCGGTTGTGTTGGTCAGTTTGACTAGCGGCATCGGTTGCAGCAACACGTGGTCTTCGGGTCGCACGGTATATTCACCTTTTGGACCGTTAAATTTCATGCCTTCGAGCGCCTTGATCATCTTTGCCGCATCTGGGTCGCCTTGTGTCGCCTCTAAAGCTTTTACAAGCATCACAGCCGCGTTAAAGCCACATTCAGCAAACAGATCGGGCGGCGTCTTGAATTTCTCTTTGTGCTTCTCGACGAGATACTTATTTTCGGCGTTATCAAATAGCGCATAGTGATACACGCTCACGCCGACCGAACCCGTGGCGGTTGAGTAACCTGCTTTGAGTGTGGCATTGTCACCCATACCCGTAGCGACGGTCATGCTCTTAAACACACCGAGTTGTTGCATTTGTTGGAACATCGGCACGAAACCAGAGCCTGCCCATGTCACAATGAGCACGTCTGCTTTTGCATCCAAAATCGGATTGATAGATGGCGTAAAATCAGTTGTCTCAATCGGTGCAAATACAGTGCCCGTGTCTTTGTCGTTGTTGTTTACAACGAAGTTGCCGCCGAGTGCCTTGACTGTAGCAAAAAAGCCTGCTGCGCTGCCACGTCCAAACGCATTATCAGGCGCAATTTGCACAAACTTTTTGCCGAGCTGTACCAAAGCGCCGCCCATCGTCAGTGCATCTTGGATGCTGGTGCGCCCTGCGCGGAACGTGTAATCGTTGTAGCCCTTGCCTGTGAGATCAGGCGATGCTGCCGGACATGAGTTGTAGATGACTTTGTTGTCTTTTGCAACGCCGCTGACGGCAAGCGCAACCGCAGACGATGGCACACCAGTCAAAATCTTCGCGCCATCTTTTTCGATGGCTTCGCGCGCGAGTGTCACGCCAGTTTCTGGCTTATCGCTCACATCCTTGACGATGATCTTGATATCTTTGCCTGCGACTTTGTTGCTGCCTTTGGTCGCATATTCCATTCCGATGTTAAAGCCATTCTCAAGCATAGGGCCATAGATAGCAAGTGAGCCTGAGCGATCCGTCAGTAGCGCGATATTAACGGCGCCGCCAGCGGGAGCTACTGCGGGTGCGCTGGTTGGCTTAGCCGCTTCAACAGGTTTGGCGGGTACAGCCGTCGGTGCTGCTGGGGCTACGCATGCCGACAATGTAACGGCTGCCACCGTCGCGAGGGTGAGTTGTAATTTTGAAATCATATTTTCTTCTTCGTCCTCCGTGCCAAGTGTATACGTATTCATTTCTTTTGGCAACTTAAAATTTCCTATTGAGCCGATTTGATATGCGCCAAAAAGTGCTTCATAAACTCGTCTGGACGTTCGATAAAGGGGGAGTGCCCCGTGTCTTGCATCACAACTTCTTTATAGTTACCATATTTCTCCAGCACGGCACGGGTTTGCCCTACCATAGGCTGAGGCGGATAAACCTCTGATCCGGGCCAACCGGGTATCGCTCCGAGCTGACCGAGAGTGCCAAGGCAAAACAACGACATATCGCTAACGATTTGGTCGTGCGAGCCGCGCACCCACAACACTGGCGGTTTAGGATTTGCCGCGAGCAACTTTGCGACACTGTCTTGATGATATTTTGGTGACAGTGCGTTTGCTGGACCCCATTTGCCGGGCGCGACATGGGGCCAGTTTGGCGAAGAGGTGCTGTCGCCAGGATACTTTTCAGGTCCGATTTTTTCGCTCAGCACTGATGACAGTAGCTCCTCTTCGCGTGCGGGCTTGAAGGGTGGTTTGAAATAAAAGCTATTCATCACGACGCGCGGCGAGGCTTGCGGGTTGTCACTGCTGCGATCACCCTGTGCCATGAGCTGAGCAAAAGTTGGATTTACGACCCCACCACCGCTGCCTGCAAAATCCGCATGGCATGGAGTTCCATTCACATCTTTGGTGCCGCCAAAGCCGTAGGGCGAGCCCGGACAAATCAACGTCGCCGACTTAATATTGGCGGCGTCAGTAGCAATGAGCGCCATGGCGATGCTGCCACCCAGCGAATGCCCGACGACGTGATATTTGCCGAGCTTGACCGTGTGAGTGAATGTAATCAGATCATCCACCCAATCATCGAAGCCACGTGTCGCGTCCACTAGTTTATCTTCGGTATCACCATAGCCGCGCAAGTCAGGCGCAACACCGTGATAGTTGCTTGGCAACTTGGTCATCACTTCTTCCCAAAACGTAGCCGATGAGGCGTTGCCATGGATAAAGAGAATGGGTTCACCACCGTGTGCGTGTGCGGCGAGAATGTGGACTTTGAGACGCTCAGTTTTGATGTCGAGCGAACGAATACCAGGAAGCGTTGGAATTGTAGACATGATTTTTGTTTTAAGGTTTGGTCATTTGCAATTTAGTGCCAGCCTAATTTTGCGGCGAGTTTTGCAAGCTGAAAATCTGGCGCTTTGACTTGCGAGACGATATCGCTTTCACGCGCCCACACTTTTTCAGCTTGCGCGGCGACTTTGTTGGCGATGCTGTGTGGGATGCTCACTAAGCCATTTGCGTCACCGTGCAAGAGATCGCCCGGGCGGATTGTCATTCCAAAAATCGAGACGATCACGCCGACCTCGACAATCGTCGGCACGCCATGTGACACGACGGTACCTGCTGCAAATAGCTGAAAGCCGGGCGCGCGCTGTTGGATGCCAGCGAGATCGCGCACACCGCCATCGGTGACGAGACCCGCCGCGCCGAGCGTGCTAAAAAATGTAGACATCACATCGCCCGCGTGACAACTGCGCAGACGATTTTGTCCGACGTCGTGCATGACAACTATCGAAGGCTTTGGCGCTGCCTCGACCGCGCGATAGAGATCGTACAGTCGGTTGGCTGGTCTGCCTTTTGCGGGTGAGGTGCTGTCTACGGTGCAAGTCACAGCATAGCCAACCACTGGCGGCAGATCAGGCAACATGCAGCGCAATTCCAAAGAGGCATAGCCCTCAATCGCATCGCGCAACTCAAATGCCTCAATGGCATTGGCAACCGTTGGCGAGTCAATCTTTTTGAGTTGGTCGAGTTCTTCTTGTGCGAGGTGATTCATAGCAGTGCGATGATTTTATTACCTGCGGATGAATTGGTCAATCGAATATTTCGTTCAGCCCTACAATTTCAATATGGCACAAAATGAATATGCTTTTGTAACCCGTTGGCGCGTAAAAGGAACACTCGATGAAGCCACGGCAATTTTGAGTGATGCATTGTCACTACCGCGATGGTGGCCAAGTGTGTATCTGGATGTCAAAGAATTGGCGCATGGCGACTCAAACGGAGTAGGGCGCGTTGTCAGCCTATTTACAAAAGGATGGTTACCTTATACATTGCGCTGGCAATTTGTTGTGAATGAGACAAATTTACCGTATGGATTTAGTTTGATTGCACGCGGTGATTTTGTTGGCAACGGTGTGTGGTGCTTTACGCAAGAGGGTGAGTATGTCAATATCACCTATGATTGGCGCATCATCGCCGAAAAAGGCATCCTCAAGACGTTTTCTTTCATCATGAAGCCAATATTTTCAGCAAATCACCATTGGGCGATGAGGCGCGGACTTGAGAGTTTGAAACTCGAATTGCAACGACGGCGCGCTCATACTGACGCCGAGCGTGCAGTGATTGCAATGCCACCAGCGCAAACATTTGCTTGGACTCATTCCAAAGGAAGCGCGAGCGACGAGATATTGCCAGAGCTTAAAGTTTTTTTAGTTGATTGATCGTAGAAGAAAAATCTTTCGCATAGGCAGAATCTAAATTCAGCATAACGCTTTCAGGATAAATCAATGCAAGTTGGATAGCATGCAATGCAGTGCGCGCAATCAAAGGGCGTTCCTCAAATTCAAAATCTTTTGGCACGCGATAGTTGCGCTTGAGTGCGGACAACATCAATGGCTCATCTTCTCCGTAGAGCGGGTCGCACACGATCGGAAAACCAATTCCCGCTAAATGCACGCGAATCTGATGTGTGCGTCCTGTGGTGGGTGATGCCTCGATCAAGCAAAAGTCTTTGATCGCCTCAATTACTTTGAGGTGTGTATGCGCGGGCTTGCCGCGCGAACTGTCGGCGCGCGTGCGATGTTTGCGGTCGGCGTCTACTGTGAGTGGCGTGTTTACGTCTATTTCATTCCATGCGGGTTTGCCGCGCACAAGCGCATGATAGATTTTTTTTGCTGCTCGATTTTCAAATTGAGCGCTGAGATTGGCATGTGTCTCGGCGTCGCGCGCAAAGACGATTACACCACTGGTGTCGCGGTCGAGCCGATGCACAGCCCACAGTTTGCCAAATTGCTTTTCAAGCTGGCGTTGTAGTGACGGCTCATTGTCTGAGCCGTCAGGCACGCTTGTGATGTAGGGCGGTTTGTTGACGGCCAGCAGATGCTCATCGTCAAATAGCACTTCGATACG
>CAZVQE010000219.1:0-4778 GCA_964628875.1 uncultured Anaerolineae bacterium | reverse complement strand
GGCGTGATCGGCATCGTCGCGCCCGACCATCAGCCCTTGCTCGCGTCGGTCACACTGATGAGCGCGGCGATCAGCATGGGCAATGCGGTAGTGTTGACACCGAGTGAGCGCATGCCGTTGGCGCTGACGGATTTTTATCAGGTGCTTGACACCAGCGATGTGCCGGGCGGCGTGATCAATATCGTGACGGGCGCGCGCGACGCGCTGAGCAAGACGCTCGCCGAACACAACGAAGTTGATTCCATGTGGTTCTTTGGCGCGACTGAGGCGTGCGCTATGGTTGAGCGTGCGTCTGTGGGGAATTTGAAACGCACGTGGACAAGCGCCAAGCGCATTGATTTTGGAGCGCTAGACGCGCGCGCTGCTCTGCGGCACGCCACTCAGGTGAAAAACATTTGGGTGCCGTACGGAGTGTAAAGTTTTCAGTTGTCGGTTTTCAGTTTCTAAGCACAACTGATGACCGATAACTAAAAACCGAAAACTTAAAATCATGAAATCATCAAACTCACGACTGTGGACGTGGATCGGGCTGGCTGTGATTGTGCTGTTTGTGGCGTATGCGGTGATCAATCGCGTGTCGCCCACAACAACCGCAACTGCGCCGATTGTCGCCGCACCTTCCGCCGCATCAGCCGCCACGCCAAAACCTAATTCTCAAAACTCACAGCCAAACTCAGCGCAAGACTCGTATGTCATGCGTAATGTCAAAATCTATGATCTCAACGGCAAACTCGCCTATCAAGGCGACATGGATCTCAAGCCGACCTTGGAGCGCATCGCCAAAGGCGTCAAAGACTCGCATGACAATGACGGCACAACGTTTAGCAACCGTGAGCGCGGGCTGCCTGTCAAGAGCGATCGCAACTATTACACTGAGTATGTCGTGCGCACGCCGGGCATGCGTGAGGTCGGCCCGCAACGGCTCATCATGGGCAAAGACGGCGAGGCGTATTACACGCCCGATCATTACGTTACGTTTATTCGTGTGAAATGAGTAAAGCACCTGTCAACAAATCCGCGCTGGATGCGCTGCTGCAACAATGCGCCTCACTCCAAGCGGATGCCAGTATCAGCGCCGATGCCGCGCTGATCGTCAGCTCGCAATGGTCACAAGCCTGCGAGCGCACAGGCTATGCGGCGATTTTGATTGACCGCGCGCCCGTGTTTAACAAAGACATGCTCATGCACGCGATCTATCAGAGCTGCGAATTTCCAGTATATTTTGGGTTCAACTGGGACGCGCTGGTGGATTGCTGGCGCGACTTTTCGTGGCGACCGGCAAAGGGCTACTTTCTCGTGTTGCGCAATCCAACGCCGTTGCATGAGCGCGCGCCTGAGGCGCTAGATACGCTGCAAGATGTCACGCGCGAGGTCAGCGCGTTTTGGGCAGCAAAGAAATCACCTGTGCCGTTTAAGTTGCTGATCGGCAAGTAGATTTTGTCATTCCGAGCAAGGCGCGATCAGCGCCGCGAGGAATCTCGCAATAGTAACAACATAGCGATTTCTCGCTTCGCTCGAAATGACCTAGCGTATTTATGGCTTATAGCCGCACATCTTGCCGTCGGTCACTTTGAATTGGCGGTCAGCCAGATTGAACTCGCGTGACTCGCCGCTGTAGCTCGTGAGTATCTTGCCCGTGCAAGCGACGTAAGTTGAATTGCCGTCCTTGCTGGCTTCGCTGCAGCTCATGCTTTGCAGTTGCGGATTGCGATTGGCGAGCGAAACTGCCTCGACGCGCGCTTGCGGCTCCCACGCCGCGCACGACAGCGCGATCATCTGGTTGGCGTCGCCTTTGACGCGCGCCTGCACATACGCCTCGACGACCTGTGTCGGTGAGCTGGCGCTTTGGCAGGCGGCGAGACCCATTAGGCAGCACAACAGCCAAAACAGGCGCGATACGCGCGGGCGACTCTTTGAGATTTTCATTGCAGTGTAATTGATTTTAATCGTCTAGCTATCGTCTATCTTGTAAATGGCGCTTGCCTCGATTTACGAGGTGCAATGCAAATGGATTTTTTGGATCATGCGGACACATTCACAAAAAAAGAGGTGTCCAAAATGAATCAAAACTATACATTCGGTGAGATGTTGCGGGTCTTGCGCAAGCGCGCAGGCATGACGCAAACGGAGCTTGGCATGGCGGTTGGCTACAGCACGGCGCAGATTTGCCGCCTCGAAAAGAATGAACGCCGACCTGACCCGCTGACGGTGCAACGCATGTTTGCGCCGGCGCTGCGCGTATCGCATGACCCAACCGTCATGCAGCAGTTTATATCGCTCAGCGGCGATCACATTCAGCATTTCACGACAGTGCCAATGGCGGTGCGCGGTTTTACGCCCGCGATGGTGCAATCCAATTAATCGATAGAGAGATTTATGAAAAACGCAATCACACAAACCACATCTTTGCCACAAGCACAAACAGGCAATACACCTAAGGCACGCGCCCATCAAATGCGCGGCAAGCGCAAATCAATCAAGACGCGCATTTGGGAGATTGCCACAAAGAAAATCTTGCCCGATGGCTCGATCTCATGCCTGCGACTTGATGACCCCAATGCTTATGATCTGAGCAACTTTGAAAAATAACAACGCAAATACAGCTCAGGCGCTAGCACACAGCGCCTGAGTTGTGCCGTGTGGCACGAGCTGATATGTGCCTTGTGCGGCTGGCACGATGACACTGCTATAAGGTTTGAGGGTCATGCGCGCATCACCCGCGACGATATCCAATTCACCCGCGATCACCGTAATGGCATGAAAACTCTCGCCGCGTGTGTCACGTGACAAAGGCGCACTCAAATTAAGCTCATCCAAAACAAAATACTCACAGGCGGCGACGGTGTTGGTGTGCGGGTGAATGGCATTTGATGCGCGGTGAATCTCGGCGTGCAGATCAGGATTCACGACCGCCGCAGATTGATCGAGATGCAGCTTGCGCCCCGCGCTCGCAGGGCGATTCCAATCAAACACGCGATAGGTGATGTCTGAGGTCTGCTGCACCTCATACACAAACAGCCCGGGACCCAGCGCATGGATGGTGCCAGCGCGCATCATGACCGCGTCGCCGCGTTCGACATGCACGTAGGTACAGAGTGGTTCGATTTGACCTTTGTGAATGGCGCTCACAGCCTGCTCGCGCGTGACGTGCGAACGCAGACCTGCGACGAGCTTGGCGGATGGCGTTGCGTCGAGGATGTACCATGCCTCCGTTTTGCCAAATTGCCCATCGCCCTCTAGCGCAATCGCCTGCTCATCATTAGGATGCACCTGTATCGAGAGCCAGTCGCGGCAATCCAGCAGCTTGATGAGCAATGGAAACCGCGCGCCAAATTGTTTGTGTAGTCGCGCGCCTAGCACTGTGTCAGCGTGTTGTGAGATGAGTTCGCGCAGCGTTTTATTTTGAAAGGGCGCGCTGATGATTTGATTTTCTTCAAAAACAAGCCATGCCTCGCCAATCGGCGTGTTGTCGGCTGCATGTTCCGCCAATTTTTCGCCGCCCCATACGCGCGCATGAAACTGCGGGGCGAGCGCGATCAATGGAAAACTCATGTGGTGCAAGTTTAACGCTACACTGCGTGACGTATGCAGCCGCTCAAAGTATTTGAGGTGAATGGCGGGCGTGTCGAGCAAGATGCGCAGCGCTATCGGCTGTGCATCCCGCCGACGACGGATCGCGTGTATGCGGACGCACAGCTTGATGACTATGCGCATCCGACGCAGACATTCGCGGCGCAGTTTGCAAATACCGCTCCGCAACATCTAAAGTTGCGCGCGCGATTCTCACACGCACGCATGCGCGGCACAGCCGGCTTTGGCTTTTGGAATCATCCATTTGGACAACGTGGCGAAGTGCTAGCGCCGCCGTGCAATGTGTGGTTTATGCACAGCTCGCCCGAGTCAAACTTGCAGACAAAGCGCGGCTTCGTCGGCCACGGCTTCAAGGCAGCTATGCTGGATTCGTCAGGCGCGATACCCTCAAGTGTCATGCAGCAAAGCTGGATCACGCGGCTGGCAAATCGCATTGGCGAGATTGTGTTGCGCGCACCTGCCATTGCCAAGATCGCCATGCGCACCGCACAGACGCTGGTGCGCGCGAGTGAGGCGCAGCTGTCACTTGATATGAGCGAGTGGCACAGCTATGAGATCCATTGGCAACGCAATGCTGCCGAATTTTTTGTGGATGGCGCGTGTGTGCTGTGCGCGCCGCACGCGCCCGATCTCGCGCTTGGCTTTGTGGCGTGGGTTGATAATTACTTTGCTATCGCCGCCGATGGCGCATACAAGTTTGGCTATGTTGCGTGCGAGCATGAACAATGGATGGAGATCAAATTCGACTAGAAAAGCGCGCGATGCGCAAACAAATGCGCACGCGTCGAGACGCCATTCCACAGACAGAGCGTCTGACGCGCAGCATGGATATCTGCGCGCGTGCTATGGCGCATCCGGCATACCGCGCGGCGCGCTGGGTGCATTGTTATTTGCCGATTGACAGCGAGATGAATTGCACGCCATTGCTACAACACGCGCTGCAAAATGGCAAACGCGTGGCAGTGCCGATATTTATCAAAGGCAGTAGCGACACGCCTGTGTGCGAGATTGTCTCGCTTGATGCAGGCGAATTTGTCGTCGGTGATTGGGGGTTGAGTGTGCCGCGCGTCATGCGCCCTGTGGCGATTCGCAGCGTGGATATTTTCTTTGTGCCGTTGCTGGCAGCGTCGCCTGTGGAGAATGGCTATGTGAGGCTGGGTTACGGCATCGGCTACTATGACCGCCTG
>CAZVQE010000218.1:0-4803 GCA_964628875.1 uncultured Anaerolineae bacterium | reverse complement strand
GACGTAGCAGTCACCGACTGGGAGCGCAGACGATACTTTGAGAGAATTTAGCCAATGTCATTTTGAGCGTATTTGTCATTTCGACGACCAAAGGGAGGAGAAATCTGCGAGTAAATTTTTGCTTTTTCGATGTGTTACTCACAGATTTCTCGCTTGCGCATTTCATGCGTCGCTCGAGATGACAAAACACAAATAAAACAAATTTATACAAATCAAATCATGAGACTACAAAATAAAGTGGCACTAATCACCGGAGCCGGTAGCGGCATAGGACGCGAGACGGCATTACTCTTTGCAAAAGAAGGCGCAAGCATCGTCAGCGTAGATGTGAATGACGCAGCCGGACAAGAAACGGTCAAGATGATCGCGGACGCAGGCGGCAAAGCCAGCTATGTGCGCGCGGATGTCAGCAAAGCCAGCGACTGCGAAAACATGGTCGCTCACGCGGAGAAGACATTTGGAAAACTCAACGTGCTATTCAACAACGCCGGCATCAGCCACAAAGACGATGACGACGCGGTCAACACGACCGAAGACGTGTGGGACTTGACCTTTAACATCAACGTCAAGGGCGTGTGGCTCGGCTGCAAATATGGCATTCCGGCGATGCGTCGCGCAGGCGGTGGCTCGATTATCAATACAGCGTCGTTTGTGGCGCTGCTCGGCGCAGCCACACCGCAACTGGCATACACCGCCAGCAAAGGCGCAGTGCTGAGCATGAGCCGCGAGTTGGCGGCGATTCATGCGCGCGAAAACATCCGCGTGAATGCGCTGTGCCCGGGACCGCTCTACACCGAGCTGCTGATGAAATATCTCAACACCGAAGAGAAGAAACAACGTCGCCTTGTGCATATTCCAATGGGACGCTTCGGACAAGCCAAAGAGATCGCCTATGGTGTGTTGTATCTGGCATCCGATGAATCGTCATTTGTGACTGGCACGGAGTTTATGGTGGACGGCGGCATCACGGCGGCATACACGACACCGCTGTAAATCAGGCTTATGGCGATTCAAAAAATCATCTCTCCAATTGACGGCGCGGTCATCGCACAGCGTGAGACAGCGAGCGCGGCGCAGATCGAGGCAACGCTCGCCAGCGCGCACGCGGCGCAGCGCGATTGGCGACACACACCACTCAGCGCGCGTCAAGCGGTGATCGAGCGCATGACGCAATACATGCTCGACCACGCCGATGACATCGCGCGTGAGCTGACGCTGCAAATGGGGCGTCCGATCCGTTACACGCCGATGGAGATACGGCGCGGCTTGCAAGAGCGCGCGCGACACATGGCAGCCATCGCGCCGAGCGCGCTCGCAGACGTGCCGACGGATGCCAAAGATGGTTTTACGCGTTTCATTCGGCGCGAACCCGTTGGCACAGTGCTGATCGTCGCGCCATGGAATTACCCGTATCTGACTTCGATCAATTCGATTGCGCCAGCGTTGTTGGCGGGCAACAGTGTCATTCTCAAACACAGCAATCAAACGCTGCTATGTGCTGAACGCTATACAGAGGCGTTGCGCGCGGCGGGTTTGCCTGAGGGCGTTTTTCAGCACATCCACGCGACGCACGAGGACATCGCCAAGATGATCGGCGATGAGCGCGTCGGCTTTGTGGCGTTTACTGGCTCGGTCGAGGGCGGACACGCCATACAAGCCGCCGCCAGCAAGCGCTTCATTGGCACGGGGCTAGAGCTGGGCGGCAAAGACCCGTCGTATGTGCGCGCCGATTGCGATCTCGATTATGCGATTGCGGAGAATGTGGACGGCAGCTTTTTTAACTCTGGACAATCTTGTTGTGGCATCGAGCGCATCTACGTGCATGAGCGCGTATATGACAAATTTGTGGATGGATTTGTGGCGCTGACGCGGCAATACAAACTTGGCAATCCGCTCGACGCCGACGTCACACTCGGGCCGATGGTGCATGCGCGCGCGGCGGATTTTGTGCGCGGGCAAATTGCAGATGCGCTGGCGCAAGGTGCGCGCGCATTGACAACGGAGGCTGATTTTGCAAATTCAAAAGTTGGCACGCCGTATCTTGCGCCGATTGTCCTTGTGAATGTGGATCACAGTATGCGCGTCATGCGCGAGGAATCATTTGGTCCTGTGATTGGCATCATGAAAGTGCGCGACGACGACGAAGCCATTCAACTGATGAACGACTCGCCGTATGGCTTGACCGCGTCAATCTGGACACACGATCAAGATGCGGCGATACGCATCGGCGAGCAAATCGAAACAGGCACGTGTTACATGAATCGTTGTGACTATCTGGATCCAGCGTTGGCATGGACTGGCGTCAAAGACACCGGACGCGGCATCACGCTCTCGGCGCTTGGGTTCGAGGCATTTACGCGCGTAAAGTCGTATCATCTCAAACGATAATTTTTGGGATTTCGACAATGACAAACGCCAGCTATTTTTGCTGGCGTTTGTATTTTTTTCTCCGGCGCTTGCGGTGCGATAATTGTCACAATCGCCTCAGAGGTGCACTATGACTTTTTTAGATAACCTTCTCGCGTTTGACATAGACAAAATGGACATTCACGCCATTGACAACGATCAACGCAAAGCTGCGTTTCGTTTGCTCAAGTCAGACAAGCTAGAGTTTTTTACTCACATCACGCCACAAGCTGTTTTAGCCGTGTGGACGCCTGTCATTCTGATAACGCTGTATTTAGCAGTGCGTGGCTGGCATACAACTGACTCGCCTTTGATTTTTGCGGCGCTTGTTGTGTTTGGTTTTTTGGTGCTGTGGACGTTTATGGAGTACATCTTGCACCGCTTTTTGTTTCACATGGAAGCCCGCGGTCACACGATGACTCAAATCGTGTTTTTGTTTCACGGCATTCATCACTATCAGCCACACGTCAAGACACGCCTGGTGATGCCGCCGCTGGTCAGCATTCCAATGGGTTTGATGTTTTACGGCGTCTTCTCGTTGCTTGGCTCGTTGCTCAGCACGCCCACTTTTGTGTTGCCAACATTTGCAGGCACGCTGATTGGCTATGTGACTTATGACATGGTGCATTACGCGACGCACCATTCAGCCGCCGATGGGCGCATCATGCGCTTTCTCAAGCGGCATCACATGGAGCATCATTACAAGACGCCCAATGCGCGTTTTGGCGTGACCAATGACTTTTGGGATCGCGTGTTTCACACCGAGCCAACCAATTGAGGTTTGAGATGTCAGACATCAGACAAATAACCTCTGACTTCTGACACTAATATCTGACCTCTGACTTCTCTCAACTGTTCGTCTTCCATGTCAGCCACTTGTGCGGCGTGATCGCAACCAACGTGTTGTAGCTGGCGTCGGTACTGATGTCCCAGTTGTATTTTTCTTTGAATAGCGCTACAAGTGGCGCAGAATGCGGCGGGAGTGATAGTTGCGCGGTGCCTTCGCAGATCAGCGGCTTGTCACCGTCCTCAAATGCAACGGAGATGCGTGCATCATGTTGCAAGTTTTTGATCTTGACCGACTTAGATTCGGTGCATAGATAAAACTTGTCCTCGTACCACACAAACCAAATCGGCACAAGGTGCGGCTTGCCATCCTCGCGTGTGGTGGCGATCCACACATTGCGCGCGGCGCTAAATCGAGGATCAAGCGGTTGTGAGAGTTGATTCATTTTTTTGTTGAATGGCGTTACGCCAAAATTGCGTCAATGTGTTTGAGTTCGTCAGCCGAAAAGTCTAGGCGGGCAATCGTGCCAACGCAATCCTCAAGCTGTTGCACGCTGCTCGCGCCGATCAGCGCGCTCGTCACGCGCGCATCACGCAACGTCCACGCCAGCGCCATTTGTGCCAGACTTTGTCCACGTGCTTGCGCCATATCGTTGAGCGCGCGCACTTTGCTGAGCTTGTCATCTGTGATCGCGGCGGGCTTCAAAAAGCCATGCGCCTTTGATGCGCGTGAGCCCTCAGCGATGCCGCCGAGATAACGATTGGTCAGCAGACCCTGTGCCAATGGCGAAAACGGAATACAGCCCACGCCCGATTCACCCAAGACATCGAGCAGCTCAGGCTCGACCCAACGATCAAACATGTTGTAGCGTGGCTGATGGATCAGACACGGCGTGCCGAGTTGTTTGAGAATGGCAACCGCGCGGCGCGTTTGCTCAGCGCTGTAATTTGAGATGCCGACATACAGGGCACGACCGCTGCGCACCGCAAAATCAAGCGCCATCATCGTCTCTTCGAGCGGTGTATTTGGATCAGGGCGATGGCTATAAAACAAATCAACGTAAGGCAGTCCCATGCGTTTGAGGCTCTGATCGAGGCTAGCGATCAAATACTTGCGCGAGCCCCATTCGCCATAAGGACCGTCCCACATCAGATAGCCGGCTTTGGTCGAGATAAATAGCTCGTCACGATACGGCGCAAGATCGAGTTTCATCATCTTGCCAAAGTTTTCTTCGGCGGAGCCGGGCGGCGGACCATAGTTGTTGGCGAGGTCAAAGTGTGTCACACCGAGATCAAACGCACGCCGCGCGATGGCGCGGCTATTTTCAAACACATCTACACCGCCAAAGTTGTGCCACAAGCCTAGTGTGATCGTCGGCAATTTGACGCCGCTGTTGCCGCAGCGCACATAGCGCATCGAGCTATATCGTGTTGGGTTTGCGAGATACGACATAGGTGCATTATCAATGTAAACTCGGGACAACCAAAGCGTCGTCATTCTGAGCGCGCATTTACGCTTTGATGTGTCGTGGTGTGTAATGCGCGCTCAGAATGACGGTATTACGCTGATTGTTTATGCCAACCCACGACTATCAAACAATGATTTGGCGC
>CAZVQE010000217.1:0-4808 GCA_964628875.1 uncultured Anaerolineae bacterium | reverse complement strand
AGCGAGGTCATCAATTTTGCTCAGGGCGAGATGCTGATGATCGGGGGCTATTTGACTTTTGTGTTTAATGTATGGCTTGGGCTGCCGTGGCTGATTGCGGTGATCCTCGCCATCATTTGTGCAGCGGGCATCGGCGTGTTGATCGAGCAAGGCATCCTGCGGCATCTCATTGGCGAGCCGACCATCTCGGTCATCATGGTGACAATCGGTCTGTCGTCATTGTTGCGCGCCATCTTCGGCACAGTATTTGGCAATCAGCCTGTTGTGTTGCCTTCGATATTTTCGAGTGAGCCGGTCAATATTTTGGGTGCGCGCATCTCGATTGACAAGCTGATGGCAATTGCGCTGTCGCTGGTGCTGTTCGGCCTGCTTACGCTATTTTTTAGACGCAGCAGCGAGGGCATCGCTATGCGCGCGGTCGCCGACGATCAACAAGCCGCGCTCAGCATGGGCATCAGCGTCAAACGCACGTGGGCGGTGGCGTGGGCGATTGCAGGCATGACTGCTGCCGTCGGTGGCATCTTGCTAGCGGGCATCGTAGGCGGTGTCGGTCTAGATATCGCGCATATCGGTCTCATCGTGTTTCCCGTTGTGATTCTGGGCGGTTTAGATTCGATTCCGGGCGCGATCATCGGTGGGTTAATCGTTGGCTTGCTGCAGAGTTTTTCGGGCGGTTACCTGCCGCCCAGTTGGGGTTTTGATGAGGTCGCGCCATTTATCGTGTTGGTCGTCATTTTGCTTATCAAGCCATACGGATTATTCGGACAAAAGCGCATCGAGCGCGTGTAAATCATGGAATCTGGAGTATTTCACACCAACTATGCGAGCGACATGCAGTTGCGGGCAACTTGGCCCCAGCGCATGCGTCTGATTTTGCTGCTGGCGCTCATGCTCGTGTTTCCATTCATCGCCAGCCGCTACGCCCTCAATCTCGCCAATCAAGTCATGCTGTTTAGCATTGCTGCCATTGGGCTCAACATCTTGGTTGGCTACACAGGTCAGATTAGCATCGGACACGCCGCATTTGTAGGATTGGGCGCATATGTTGCGGCGTTGCTTAGCACGCGACTCAATGTGCCTTTTCCATTGACGGTTCCATTTAGCATGATTGTTGCGGGTTTGGTTGGATTGATCTTTGGCTTGCCTTCCGCTCGCCTCAAAGGGTTATATCTCGCCATTGCTACGTTGGCGGCGCAAGAGATCATCATCTGGGCGCTCAAACACATCAATCTCGTGCTACCGGACGTTGGCGAATCCATTAGCCTGCGTCCTACTTGGGAATTTGAAAAGCTATTGGCGCAAAACACTGACTTTAGCTACTACTGGATTATTGCGGTGTGTCTGATCGTTGTCGCCACATTCACGGTCAATCTGATGCGCACGCGCGTGGGGCGCGCCTTTGTCGCGGTGCGCGATCAAGACATAGCCGCTCAAGTCATCGGCGTGGATATCAACCGCAGTAAGCTCATCGCATTTGCGCTCAGCAGCATGATCGCCGGTCTAGCAGGCGCCTTGATCGCCCACTATCGCGGCATCGTCAATTGGGAGCGCTTTACCGTTGATACCAGCATCATGATTTTGTCTATGCTTATCATCGGCGGACTCGGGCGCGTAAGCGGCAGCATCTTTGGCGCGATGTTTGTCGTGTTATTGCCCGCCCTACTCACCAACTTAGGGCTGCTGGTGCGCGGCTCAATTCCCACCTTTGACGAAATTATTCCTTACATCCAGCTTGGCGCGTTTGGTCTGTCCATCGTTTTGTTTTTGATCCTTGAGCCTGAGGGCATCGCCAAACTGTGGAAAGATGTCAAAGATTATTTCAAGCTTTGGCCCTTTAGCTATTGACCATTGTCAATTGACAATTTAATTATTCAAAAGGAGTAACACACATGAGAAACCAATTCAAACTAAGCAGTCTCTTGGCTGCAACTGCGATCACACTCGCAGCCTGTAGCGGCGCAGCAACACCCGCCGCAAATGCCGAACCGATTCGCGTGGGCGCTGTCGCCGACCTGACCGGCGCGACCAGCGACATCGGACAATTCTTTGATCGTGGCTCAAAAGCCTACTTTGAGTGGAAAAACGCCAACGGTGGAATTGGCGGACGCAAGATCGAATTTAGCACCGCCGACTATGCATATAGCCCGCCCAAAGCCGAGGAGCTATACAGCAAATTTGTGACCCAAGACAAAGCCATCGTGTTTATTGGATGGGGCACTGGCGACACAGAGGCGCTACGCCCCAAGATCGCAGCAGACAAAGTGCCATTTGTCAGCGCCAGCTTTGCGGCGACACTCAACGATCAAAAGGAAGCGCCTTACAACTTCCTTGTTGCGCCCACCTACAGCGATCAGCTCGTGATCGCGCAGCAATTCATCATAGATGAATGGAAGAAAGCCGGCAAAGACACGAAGACGCTCAAGTTTGCCTATCTGCACAGCAACAGCCCCTTCGGTCAGAGTCCAGTAGCGGCTGGCAAAGCGCATGCAGCTGCCAACGGTTTGCCTGAGCCATTAGCTGTGCCATCACAAGGCGCCGCCGCCGACCATACGCCACAGCTCCAGCAAATCAAAGACTACGGCGCAACACACATCTTCTTTCAAAATGTGCCGAGCCCGGTCGCGCGCTCAATCAAAGACGCCAAGACGCTCGGTCTCAACGCGCAGATGGTGTGTTTGAATTACTGCGCACACGAGCTACTCGTAAAGCTTTTGGGTGACGCCGCAGAAGGCGTGATTGGTGTGATTCCATTCAACGCAGCAGCCGATGGCGCAAAGGTGGCGCTTGATTATGCCAAGAGCAAAAACCTCAACATCGCTGGCGGCGAAAGCGGCTACGTGCAAGGTTGGTACACCGCCGCGATTTTGATGGAAGGCGTAGATCGCACTATCAAAGCCAACAAACCCGTGACGGGCGAGAACATCAAAGCCAGCCTTGAAGGTCTGTCAAATTTTGAGACGGGCGGCGTATCAGCGCCGATCACCTTTACAGCCACCGACCACCGCGGTACGCGCTCGATGCGCGTATACAAAGTGCAAGGCGGCGTGTGGAAGAGTATCAGCGACGTGATTACGGCTAAATAACTGATTGCCGTTAGCAAGTAGCTGATGGCTAATAGTCACTGGCTACCTGCTAACGGCTTGTTGTTATGCTCCAACTCAACAACATCGAGGTCATCTACAACGACGTAGTGCTTGTGCTCAAAGGGTTGTCGTTGCAAGTGCCAAACGGCAAGATCGTGGCATTGCTCGGCAGCAACGGCGCCGGCAAAAGCACAACGCTCAAAGCCATCTCAGGCTTGCTCAAGCCGGATGATGGTGAGGTCACCGACGGCGATATTTTGTGGAATGGCAAATCCATCAAACATCTCGATGCAGCCGATATCGTTCGTAGCGGCATCTTTCAAGTCATGGAAGGTCGCCGTGTATTTGAACATTTGACCGTCGAAGAGAATCTGCGCGCGGGCGCATACGTACAAGGCAAAAGTTGGTGGGATGAGGAATTGCCGCGCATTTTCGGCTACTTTCCGCGCCTCAAAGAGCGCATTCATGCAACGGCCGGCTATCTCAGTGGCGGCGAGCAACAAATGCTTGCCATCAGTCGCGCGCTCATGAGCAAGCCCGAGATGATTATGCTGGACGAGCCTTCGCTTGGCTTAGCGCCTTTGCTTGTCAAAGACATCTTCAACAACATCAAGCGCATCAACAAAGAGCGTGGCACCACCATTTTGCTGGTCGAGCAAAATGCGCGACTGGCGATGGATGTCGCCGATCACGTTTACATCATGGAGAGCGGGCGCATCGTGCTTGACGGCACTCCAGATGACCTTCGCGCCAACGCCGACGTGCGCGAGTTTTATCTCGGTCTCAATGAGGTCGGCAAACGCAAGAGCTACCGCGACGTCAAACACTACAAGCGTCGCAAGCGCTGGCTGTCTTGATTGTAGATTTTGGATTGCGGATTTTGGATTTTTTGCGTCAACATGAATCAACAGCAATTCAAAGATCGCACCCAGAATTTAGCCATTCGCATAATCAAGATGACGGAGGCATTGCCACAGCATAGCCTGTCAAGCAACGTTATCAGCAAACAAATTGTGCGCTCCGCAACTTCAATTGGCGCAAACTACCGCGCCGCATGTCGCGCACAATCTCCAGCGGCAATGATCGCCAAACTTGCGATTGTCGAAGAAGAAGCTGACGAAACTTTATTTTGGATGGAAATGCTCGTCAAAGCTGATATCGTTAAACAGGATCGCCTGACAGCATTGATGCAAGAGACCAACGAGATTTTGTCAATGACAGTCGCATCAATCAAAACGCTCAAAGCCAAAACAAAACACTCAAAAGCCTAGTTCGCAAAATATGGAATCCACAATCCGCAATCAACAATCCGCAATCCATGATCTGATCGTTTTCGCTTACAATCGCTCGCCCGCGTTTCGCGCGCGTATGGACGCCGCCAAGCTCACACCAAGCGATATCACTGACGAATCTGATCTCGCCAAGATTCCAATTTTGCGCAAAGAAGATTTGATCGCGCTACAAAAGAGCGCACCCGATCTCGGCGGCATGACCACGCAGCCGCTTAGCACATTCAAGCGCATCTTCCAATCACCCGGACCGATTCACGACCCAGAGGGCAATGAACCCGATCAATGGCGCTGGAAGTCAGCATTTAGCACAGCTGGCATCGGTGGCAACGATATCGCCATCAACTGTTTCGGTTATCACCTCACGCCCGCAGCAGTCATGTTTGAGGAGGGCGCGCGCGCGGTCGGATGCGCCGTAGTGCCAGCGGGCATCGGC
>CAZVQE010000216.1:0-4869 GCA_964628875.1 uncultured Anaerolineae bacterium | reverse complement strand
TTGCGATGAGCCTCATCTGACTACTGAAGTCTAATATCTGACTTCTGCCTACTCTTTGAGCCACACATCGCCCGCGCGTGAGTAATCCAACAACTCGTCAGCTTTGAAGTACAGCTTCAGTTCGCGTTCGGCAGTCTCTGGTTTATCGCTGCCATGCACGATATTGCGGCTGACATCCAATCCAAGATCAGCGCGAATAGTGCCAGGCGCAGCTTCATTGGGTCGTGTCGCCCCCATGGTCTGGCGCGCTGCCGCAATCGCGTTAGGTCCTTCGAGTGCCATGACCACCACAGGCGCCGAGGTCATAAATTTCACCGTCGGCTCAAAAAACGACTTGCCTTTGTGTTCGGCATAATGCTCCTCAGCCAGCGCGCGACCGATTTGCATCAGCTTCATGCCTGCCACGCGCAAGCCGCGGCGCTCAAAGCGTGAGAGTACCTCACCGATCAGCGCGCGTTGCACACCGTCGGGTTTGATGATGATAAGTGTTCGTTCCATGTTTATTTTTTTGCTCTACTTTTTTGTATTGAGATTTGATCGTTTGGCAATGCGTAACCCCGTTTGATAAGCGCGCATAGCGCGATCATCTTGTTTATTAAAGGTGTAGGCATCGCCCAACAAGCGATACCATTTGGCGCGATCCATGATCGGCAGCGTAATGTCAGAGTCATCCAGCACGCGCTCAATTATTTCGATCACTTCGGTTTTCTTTTTGCGCGCGCGCACGAGTCGCTCCAACGCATCATACACCGCCGCGTAGTCCTGAGCATTCAGCGCCTTTTGTGCCACGCCAAATTCATCCTGAGTGACAGGCGCAAGATCAGGTGTTTGTGCAATGGGTTCTGCGCGCTCAGGCATCGTCTGCAAATCGCTCAGTGTCAGCGGCGCAGGCTCGACTTCGTAATCTTGCGACGCCGCGTATTTCAACGTCTGATTTTGCAAGTGCGTGATCCATTCAGCCGATGGCTCATCAGGCGCGGGTTGATCTTGAGCATGTGGAATGGCATCTGCAGCAGGCGCGCGATCAGAGATAATTTCATTCTCGATAGCATCGTCGCCTACGCTTTTGTCGCCGATGTCTGCATCGCCGACATCAAGCTCAACATCATCATCGGTGTCAGTCGGTTCGTCGCTCATCGCACCCAGCACTTTCCATTTGAGCGGCTGACTGATCGGCAATGGGTCTGACTCGACATCATCCGCAAAATCTTCGGATTGCTCCTCAGGCTGTATCAACCTATTCAAATAATCATCTTGCTCGACGTCATCTTCCGATGGTGTGACGTGTGGCGCAGGCACATCGCTATCATCACGCGTCTGCATCGCCTCTGGGTTAATGGGCGCTATTGCGCTCATCGGCGCGCGCAACTCTGGCGTGACAGCAATTGCCTCATTTGGATTGACGCGCACATTGACACTGTCACGAGACGACTCGACCGCCATCGTCCATTCGCTGCCATCAGGGTCAAGCATAGTGACCCGTTCACTATGTGCCTCCGCCATCGTCGGCATACTTGCGGCTTGCCACATCTGTGCCAAGATGGCATGCGCTGTCAGGCAATCCGGCAATTCCACCAAAAGATCATGACACAGCTCGACTGCCGCCACGCGCCTACCCGCGCGCCACAGCATCTCAGCCAATGTCACCCGCAAATCAGAACGATCAGGCTCGCGCTCCAGCAGCTTGCGAATGGCGCTAATCGCGCGCATAGTCATGCCTGCATCAAACAGATGCCACGCATGACGCACTCTGCCAAGTGAATGTATCGCGCTGTCATCCAACCCGGACAATTTGACACCACTCTGATAGTGCGCAGCGCCGGGCGTGTTGTCGTAATCCAACGCCTGCAACGCCAAAGCGGCAGTTTCGCGCATATCCGATTGTGCCGCCATGCAACGCGCCTGTCCCATCATCGAGGCATGGTCGGTTGGCGTGATCTCTAGCACACGTTGATAATCAGACTGTGCTCGCGCAAAGTCGGCTAACCGCTCCAACGCCTGAGCCCGTGCGCGCAACGCCCGCACCGCATACGGAGATTGAATGACCAAACCGTCGCAGTTTGCAATGGCGCGGCTATAGTCGCCACTCGCAATCAAATCATTGATGCGGGCGATGCTCTCGCCAAAATCGGGCGCTGACGCGACAGCCTCATCTGTCATTCTGCAAACAATTATCGCTTAAAATGCTTGCGACAAGGCTTATGGCTGTTGGGAAAATTATTGCGCTCACTCGTGACGATGACGCCGCCAGCGCGCGGGATCGGTTGGAATGGACGAATGCGCAACGGGTTATTTTTGTGTTGCCATCCGACGCGCTCAATTTTAAGAATCAAATTGACTTTGAATTGGTGCGGCGAGCGGGCGTGGCTTATAGCTGCGCGGTGGCAGTCGTCGCACCAGATGCACGTCAGCGACTCAACGCGCGCAACGCTGGATTGCCCACATTTGAAAATGTGGAGCAAGCCCGCAAGAATCGCTGGGTGCCTGACGAAGAGTACGAACCACTCAAACGGCTGACACCGCCGCGACGTTTTGCGCCAAACTCGCTGCAGCGTTTCTTTCCGCAAAAAAATATCTTGCTTACAGCGCTACGTAGCCTAATGGTCATAGCCACTATGCTATTTGTCGGGCTGGTGGCATTGATGATCTTGCCAAGCGCAAAGATCACGTTGGTCGCGCCGAGCCAGACGTTGCAGACGATTGTGCCTGTAACGCTCGACACGCGCGCAACGCGCGTAAATCTGACAGATCGCATCGTGCCAGCGCAACGCGTAGATACTTTTGTGGATGGGACGGTGATCGTGCCGACGACCGGCAAAAAAGATGTGCCCTCCTCCAAAGCGCGCGGCTATGTGACTTTTCTCAATATTTTGTCCACACAATACACCGTGTCGCGCAACACGGTCGTGCGCACATCCGGCGGCAGTACCGCACTACGCTATATCACGCTCAACGATGTCACAGTTCCGCCCGGCGGACGCGGCGATGTATTTATCGAAGCGCTCGAAGAAGGCGCGCTCAGCAACGTCGGCGCGAATCAAGTCAATCAAGTTGAAGGCATCGCATCTGTCGCCGTGACTGTGCTGAATCCAGCGCCGATTGGCGGAGGCGGCGGTCGCACCGTCAATGCCGTCACTAAAGATGACTATGAGCGCGCCAAGAAACAACTCACTGAGCAACTCCTCGCCGAAGCGAACACAAAAATCCGCGCAGAAGCCATTAAAGCCCAAGGCGATGTGTATGTCGTGCCCGGCTCGCTGTTTATCGCTGAGGTGCAAAATGAGTCGTATGACCGATTTGTCACCGAAGCCGCCGACCAGCTCCAACTAGACATGCGCTTGCAAGTGTCTGGTTTGGCGATTGAGCCGACCAGCCTAAGCCAAATCGCACGAGATGCACTAACCAAAAAACTGCCGAGCGGCTATGATCTGGTCGAGGTCGCGTTGGATCGCGGCGACGAAGCCGAGGAAGGCAGCGGCGCGCGCACCGAATTTTTCATTATCGCCTACGGCAAGGCCGGCGCAGCGATCGAAGAATCCAACGTGCAAAAGTTGGTGCGTGGAAAACCAATTCCCGAAGCACAAACGACACTGACGCGCACCTACAATCTCAAGACGCCGCCCAGCATCAGCGTCGAGCCAAAATGGTTAAACAACTGGCTCAATCGTATGCCGTATGTTCCGCTGCGCATTCAGGCGGATATCAAGCGCGAGGCTTAGATGGCATTGACTTTTTGGATCGGGCTGACCACGACGCTCGTCTCAGCGCTGCTGACATTTTTGATCTTTAGGCGTTATCGCCTGCGCCACACCACGCATTTGTTGTTTTGGGGAATCGGACTTGCGCTATATGTCGTTTCAGGCATATGTGAGATTGTGCTGGCGTTTGGCTGGCACGACCTTGCGTTTAGGCTATGGTACTGGAGCGGGGCGTTGATGATCCCACCCGTATTGGGTCAAGGCACAATGCACCTGCTCGTGCGCCGCAAAGACACAGCGTGGGGCTTTACGCTCGCGGTGTTGGTCGTCGGTCTCAGCGCGTTTGTGTGGATCATGTCCGTGCCGCTTGACGCGAGTAAATTTGCGCAGACCAATAACGTCGCCAAATTTTTGACTGAGAGCTACCGCGAGATTATGCCCACATCCGGCGTGCGACGTATCTTGCCACCCATCATGAATGGCTACGGCACAATGTTGCTTGGCGGCGGCGCGGCGTATTCGGCGTATTTATTTTTGCGCAAGCAGATCATGCCAAATCGTGTGATGGGCAATGTCTTTATCGCATTGGGCGGGCTGCTACCTGCCTTTGGCGGCGCGCTCGTCAAATTTGCTGAGGACACGCCTGCGCTAAGCAGCGTCGGCGCTGCCATCAAATACATCGGTATACTCGCCAGCGCTATTTTGCTGTTTATCGGTTTTCAGATGGCGATCAATCCGCCTAAGAGCAATTCAAACACATGAATACAAAAACACCCTACATCGTCGCACTCGGCGGCACGGTCCGCAAAGCCTCACGCACGCGCGCGGCGTGCATGGCGGCGCTACAGATTGCGCAAGATCGAGGCGCGCAGACTGAGATGCTTGATTTGGGCGAATTAGACCTACCCATGTTTGTGCCTGACTTTGGCATCGGCGACTATACGCCACAGCATCGCGCGGCGTTGCAACGTTTTGTGGATGCCAGCCGCAAAGCCACCGCGCTGATTTGGTGCTCGCCCACTTATCACGGCACGGTCAGCGGCATTTTCAAAAACGCGGTGGATTTTTATGAGTTGATATCTGACGACGAGCCAAGCTATCTCAGCCACAAGGCGGTTGGCTTGATCGCTGTGTCCGACTCAAAGACATTTGGGGCGATGGCAAACAGCGT
>CAZVQE010000215.1:0-4882 GCA_964628875.1 uncultured Anaerolineae bacterium | reverse complement strand
TGTTTTCAATCGCTATACTCTTTGCGCTATGGCAAAACTATCGTGCGCCCTCATCGGCGGCACAGGCTACACCGGCGGCGAGCTGTTGCGCATCTTAAATTTGCATCCAAATGTCGAGGTTATACAAATCACCTCACGCTCACGTATGGGCGAATACGCCCACGTACTGCACCCCAATTTGCGCAACACGTCGGTCGGCAATCTGCAATTTATACAGCCCGCAGATGTGCAACCCTGCGACGTTTTATTTTTGTGCCTGCCGCATGGCGAAGCGACTAAACAAATAGACGCATATGCCAAGCTCGCGCCAACCATCATTGATCTCAGCGCCGACTTTCGTTTGCGTGATGACGCCGCCTACGAAAAGTGGTACGGTGAAAAACATCCTGCTCCGCACTGGGTCGAAAAGTTTGTGTATGGGCTGCCCGAGCTAACACGTGAACAACTCAAAAACGCAAACTACGCCAGCGGCGTGGGTTGCAACGCCACCGCGACCAATATGGCGCTCATGCCGCTCGTCAAAGCTAGTTTGATTGACTACGACATGCCGATCATCGCCGACATCAAGGTCGGCAGCAGCGAAGCCGGCGCTGAATCGAGTGACGCCTCGCATCACCCTGAGCGCAGCGGCGCAGTTCGCGCCTATGCACCTGCCGGTCATCGTCACACGGCGGAGGTTGAGCAGATGATTCGCATGGTGAATGGCGCTTCAAGCGCGCCGACTGCCAACATTCACATGACCATCACCTCCATCGAGATGGTGCGCGGCGCTGCGGCAGCTGTTCATGTGTTTTTGAAGCAACCGCTACAAGACAAAGACTTGTGGAAAGCCTTTCGCGCTTGTTATAAAAATGAGCCATTTGTGCGCATCGTCAAATCGCAAACGGGCATCTTTCGCGCGCCCGAGCCAAAAATTCTCGCGGGCAGCAATTGGGTGGATGTCGGTTTTGCGCTCAGTGAGGGCGGCAAAAAAGTCACCCTTCTCAGCGCCATTGACAACCTAATGAAAGGTGCAGCCGGCAGCGCGGTGCAGTGTCTCAACGTCATGAAAGGATTTGACGAACGCGCCGGACTTGAGTTTGTAGGCTTACATCCATAGAGAATATTTTGACGCAAATCGCATGTAAAATCAGTATGTGCGATGAATGCGCATGCACTCAAAAGGTATTAACAACATTGCAAAATCAATGTTGTTTTTTAATAACATTTTCATTAAGAGGAAACCATACGCATGATCGGAATATACATATCAATTTTGGTTGCGCTGCTTGGCATTATCTGGGTGGCAATCACTGCCAAACGTGTGCTTGCCGAAGACGAAGGCACGCCTGAAATGCGCGAAATTAGTAGCGCAATTCGCGCTGGCGCACAAGCCTTTTTGCGTGCAGAGTATCGAGTGCTGATCATCTTTGCGCTCGTCGTTGCCGTGGTGATCTTGCTCTCGGGCGCAGTAACGGGGCGTCTAGCAAGCAGCATCCAAACTTCTATCGCCTATGTGCTGGGCGCGTTTACTTCTGCGCTGACAGGTTTCATTGGCATGAATATCGCCACCCGCGCAAACTCACGCACCGCAGCCGCCGCGATGAAGTCGCTTGATAAAGGTTTGCGTGTGGCATTTGGCGCAGGCAGCGTCATGGGGATGAGCGTAGTCAGCGTTGGTCTGCTGGGTCTCTCAGTGCTTTTTATCTTGTTTGGCGGCACAAATAGCAACACGATCTCGGCTGCGATTGACGCCATCACTGGCTACAGCTTTGGCGCGTCGTCAATCGCGCTGTTTGCGCGCGTTGGCGGTGGTATCTACACAAAAGCGGCTGATGTCGGCGCTGACCTCGTTGGCAAAGTTGAAGCTGGCATTCCAGAAGACGATCCGCGCAATCCAGCAGTCATCGCAGACAACGTCGGTGACAACGTTGGAGATGTGGCAGGCATGGGCGCTGATTTATATGAGAGCTATGTCGGCTCAATCGTCGCCGCAAGCGCTGTCGCCACAAGCGTCAAAAATATTAACAGCGGATGGGTACTGTTGCCGTTTATGGTTGCAGCCGTAGGGTTGATCGCCTCGTTGATTGGCTCTTTTATGGTGCGCACCAAAGAAGGCGCTTCACAAGAAGCTCTGCTTCGCACATTGCGCACCGCAGTATGGATCGCATCAGGTTTGGCGATTGCGGGTTTTGCCATCTTGTTTATGATGGATCCTTCGCTTAATTGGTCAATCTTTGGAGCAATTGTTGTCGGATTAGTTGCAGGTCTCGGCATCAGCTACTTTACCGAGTACTACACCAGCTACACCGAAAAGCCTACCCAAGGCATAAGCAATAGCGCTCGTACGGGACCCGCTACTGTCATCATTGAAGGACTCGCTGTTGGTATGCGCAGCACATTAGCGCCCGCATTAATTATTGCGGTCGGCACTATCGCGGCCTATGCGTTTGGCAAATCAGCAGACGCATCCATCGGTGGCTTGTACGCCGTAGCATTGGCAGGCATTGGCATGCTCTCCACCCTAGGGATTACGCTAGCGACTGACGCTTATGGTCCTGTCGCCGATAACTCGGGAGGCATAGCTGAGATGGCACACCTGCCAAAGGACGTGCGCCAAAAAACCGACGCGCTGGATTCACTCGGAAACACGACGGCTGCTATCGGCAAAGGGTTTGCCATTGGCTCAGCGGTGCTCACAGCATTGGGGCTATTAGCTGCATTTGCAACAAATGCCGAGCTAAAACCTGAGCAATTGACATTGCTTGATCCAAAATTGTTGGGGGCGCTCATCATTGGCGCGATGTTGCCATTTTTATTTGCGGCGATGACCATGACCGCCGTAGGCCGCGCAGCGATGGGCATTGTTGATGAAGTGCGCCGCCAATTCAAAGAAATAAAAGGCATCATGGAAGGCACAGCAAAACCAGACTATGCGCGTTGTGTCAGCATCAGCACACAAAATGCGCTGCGCGAAATGGTCGTGCCGGGTGTGATGGCAGTCTTGGCGCCGTTGCTTATCGGGGTTGCGCTAGGTCCCGCGCCTCTTGCAGGCATGCTAGTAGGCGCCATTGCCAGTGGTTTTATTCTTGCGGTGATGATGGCAAATAGCGGCGGCGCGTGGGACAACGCTAAGAAGTTTATCGAAACAGGCGAGTATGGAGGCAAAGGCTCAAACGCTCACAAAGCAGCTGTTGTGGGAGACACCGTTGGCGATCCATTCAAAGACACCTCTGGCCCGTCACTCAATATCTTGATCAAACTGATGACTGTGGTATCGCTTGTCTTTGCGCCGCTATTTGTGCAAATTGGCGGATTGATCAAATAGACAAATCGCTTCACTAACAATGAAAGATCGGCAAAATAATTTTGCCGATCTTTTTTATAATGAAATGATATTGGCAAAAAAAGTCATCGCAGTTAGCCTTAGCGCCGCTCACACCTTCAGCAAGATTCCGCAAGCAAGCATCACACTGGATGTTGGACTTGGTGTGCGAGGCGACGCACACTATGGCGCGACTGTCAAGCACCGCTCGCGCGTCGCCATTGACCCGACTCAGCCAAACCTGCGTCAGGTGCATCTTGTTCAGGCTGAGGTTTTTGACGAATTGCGCCCGAGCGGATTCAATCTTTTCGCTGGTGCTATTGGTGAAAATATTTTGACGAGCGGAGTTGATCTATTGCATCTGCCGGTTGGCACACGGCTGAGTATCGGCGAGAGCGCCATTATCGAGCTGACTGGGCTGCGCAACCCATGCGTCCAACTTGACTCTTATCAAACAGGTTTACTCAAAGCCATGATTGGCAAAGATGATGACGGCAATGTGATACGCAAATCCGGCGTGATGGGCGTGGTCATTACAACTGGCGACGTGTGCGCGGGCGATGACATTCGCATCGAGCTACCGCCATTGCCGCACCGCGCCATGGAACGCATATAAGAGTATCTATCATTTAAAAATGATTTGTGATAAACTAACCAACAAGTTGGTTGGTTAATGAGCAAGGGCATTTCTCCTGAATCGCGCGAGCGTGTTTTAGACGCTGCCGAAGATTTATTTGTTGAGCGCGGACTGACATCAGTCACATTGCGCGATATCTCAGAGCGCCTCAAACTCAATCATGCTTCGCTCTACCACCATGTTCCAGGTGGCAAAGAATCACTGTACGTTGAAGTGATGCAACGAGGCTTGCAAAAACATCACGATGGGCTCAATGCCGTTATAGCGGCGGCAGGCGATGACTGGAAGACTCAACTGCACGCCGCCGCGCATTGGCTGGTCAGCCACACACCCATTGACATCACACGCCTACGCACGAGCGACCTGCCAGCGCTGAGCAAAAAAAACGCGGGGCAACTCAATCGTGATATGTATGTCTTATTGATTAACCCCATTGAGCAAGTCTTTGCCAACGCAGTCGGGGCTGGCGACGCGGCGCGGGTCATGCTGCTCGTTGGCATGTTTTTATTTATGCTCGAAGGTGTGCACAGTGCGCCTAAAACGGGCAATCCACTTACACCTATTCAAATGGCAGACCAAATGATTGATGTGATGGTTTACGGCTTGACAAACACTGTAAATCTATCTAGCAAATCAGCAAAGAAAAACATTAAACATGCAAATCAAAATTAACGGACAGATAAGAGAAGTCAGCAAATCACATAGTGAGTTGTTGTTGTGGACGCTACGTGACGAGCTTGGCATGAGCGGCACAAAGTATGGCTGCGGCGTTGGCATCTGCGGCGCATGCACCATCATCGTTGATGGTGTTGCCACGCGCGCATGCATCACACCCGTAGATAGCGTCGTCGGCAAAGATGTGCGCACCATTGAAGGATTGGCTCAAGCAGGCAAATTGCATACTGTGCAACAAGCTTTTGTAGATCAACAAGTGCCGCAAT
>CAZVQE010000214.1:0-4930 GCA_964628875.1 uncultured Anaerolineae bacterium | reverse complement strand
AGTTCGTTGCCATTGGCCGTGCGTGCCTCTTGAATCCATACGTCGTTGTCGCTGGCTTGCGTGCTGATCGTCACACCTTCGCCGAGCAACGCCGCTCGATGAAACTCTAAATTGTGCGCGCGAATCGTACTCGGCGTCGCGCCATTCACCTCGCCCCACGCCTGCTCAAACCACTCTGTGTAGACCGCGTTATTCGCGTGATTCATTTCGTCTATCTCGTGGAATTGAACAGTGCGCGTGTGTTGATATGCGTTGCCAATTGGCGCGCCAGCCTTGGCTTCGTTGACTCCCGCGAGATCAGGGTCGAGCCGAAACATCTCGATCATATTGGGCGGCACGGTTTGTGGACGCAAAGTCTCACGGTCAATGTAGACCCAATCGGCTTGTGCGCGCGCGACGATGGCTTGCGTCTTGTCTTCACGGATGATGTACTCACGATAGCCACGCACGCGCCGCACACTACTGAGCCACGTTTGAATGTGAATCGTTTGGTCAATCAGTATCGGCGTGACAAACTCCATTCGCAAGCCACGCAGCACCCACGCGCTGCGGTTGTTGGTGTACCACTCGGTGTTGCTACCTGCTTGATCGCTGGCGTAAGTTGCGGTGTATTGCAAAAAACGGGCGAAGTTGCCGTGATGCAATTGCTGTTGCGCGTTGACTTCGTAGCCGCGAATTTGTATCGTGCAGAGGTATTTCATCTTCAAAAGAATCGGGCTTCATTGCGAAGCCCGATTCTTAATTTAGCGCTAATTCACCATGACCGCGCCGAGCAACCGAGCATGCGCGCGAGAGAGCTGCTCTTTGGCGGCGGCTGCATGCTCACGTTTTGTTTTGCCAGCGGTGACAATTAGCAAGGCTGCATCTGTCTTGGAGGCGAGTACAGCCGCGTCTGTGGCGACGGATGTAGCTGGCGAATCAAACAAGATGATGTCGCTGTCGGCTTTGAGCGCTTGGATCAGCTCGTCCATCGTGCGTGAGTTCATTGCGTCGGTCGGCGTGAGGATGCGCGGTCCCGCCGATAGCAAACGCAGATTTTTGATCGGGGTTTCACCTAGCACAATGTTGTCACTCGGATTTGAGAGTGCGCTGGTCAAGCCATACTGATTGTCAGTATTAAAAATAGTGTGCAATCTCGGGTTGCGCAAATCAGCATCTACCAGCACGACACGCATGTCAATCTGTGCCATGACGATAGCCAAGTTGGCTACTGCGTGAGATTTTTCTTCGCTTGGCGTTGGCGCAGTGACTACGAGTGAATGGAACGGCTGCTCAAGCGACGCGAAATACAAATTGGTGCGCAGTGTGCGATACGCCTCTGCTGCCGCCGATTGTGGTTGACTGAGAGTAATCAAATTCATAATCAAAGTGTGACTAACGTTCGATCATCGGAATAACACCGAGTGATTTCAGTTGCAATTTCTTTTCGATGTCTTCCTCGTTGCGCACCAAACCTATTTGTGCGGATTCGAGCCCCAATGCAATCAGCGCGCCAACCAGCGCACCCAACACACCACCTGCAGCTGTATTGACTGTGGTTTGCGGGCGCCACTTGGCATATTTAGGATCATCACCCAGCACAGCATCTACACGATCCTCGCGGCGTTGTTTGGCGTTTTCGCGGTTGCGATAATCCACAAACAGTTGCGCCCATTCGCGTGCGATGCGATTGGCGGTCTCGCCGTCATAGTCGGTGACCTCGATTTGAATGGCGTAACGCGCCAAATCACCGGCAATTTTTGTGCTGCCATAGATGCGCTCTTTGCTGTAATCTAAATTGAGCCGCGAGCGCACTTCATCTGCATTTTTTTGATTAAACAAAATGCCGATATAAGACGCGATTAGGTTTTGCGATGACTGTGCCAAACCATAGTCAGCGCGCGCGGGCTGAATAAACAAGTCCATCGTAGACTTGTATTGTGGCGTCGTCAAACGGCTCATCACAAACGCGCTTAGCGCCGCCACCAGTGCGGTCAATACGACAATCCACCAACGGCGTTTGCCTATTTGCAAGTAATCCTGAAATTCCATAGATTATTTCTTTTCGGTAATTTGTCCGATCGCACGCATACCTGTTTGCGCGAGATCATACTCATCTCTGATAAATGGATCAACCACATGCGCGAGCAACGCTAATGCCAAGCCAACAGCAAGCGCGCTTGCCAGCCGCGCGGGCAGATCAACTTGAGCGCGCAAGGGTGGGGCAATTGCTACAGGAACGGGTTTGTCGAGCTGGCGCAATGGCGCTGCGGAAATATTTGAGAGCTGTTGAAAATACGCCGCGCTATTTTGCATGAGCTCATCAGTAATCGCGTTGGCAATCGTCACCAGTTGATTCGGTTCGGGCCATGTCACATAGATCACGGTCATGCTTTGTTTGTGATCGCGAGCGATAGCGCCTTGCAATTGAGCAGGTGTGACATTTAGCGTGGGCAACCGTTTGGCGATATTTTCAGCAAAGACACCGGTCACGACCACATCTGCTAAGCCATTGGCGATGTACTCAGATGCGAGCCAGTTGTAATGCCGATCATAGCTATAGCTGCCATTTGCAGATGGCTCAGGTGGCAACCCCGCGCCAAAACGCATTGTCACCTGATAGGTTGTCGTTGGCGCGCGATATGTGCCAAATGTATATATCAACACAACCAACAACGGCAGGATCAACAACCACCAACGCCGCAATAAAACTCTCAAAATAGTATTTGTCGTCATCGTGTGCTAATGATTACGTCAGTCCGCGCTTGCCTTTGGCATGCAATTGATCTACAACAGCTTTGACCTCTTGTGCGCGGTCTTTGTGACACACGAGCAGCGCATCAGGCGTGTCAATGATTAGCACGTCATTTACACCGATCGTCACGATGGTGCGATGCTCACTGCGCACGAGCGATCTACCAGTGTCTATGCCAATGTGATCGCCGATAACAACATTGCCATGCTCATCAGGCGGGATCACCTCAAGCAATGAAGCCCAGCTACCGATATCGCTCCAACCGATCTCTACTGGAATCACCGCGATCTTTTGTGCGCCCTCCATAATTGCAAAGTCAAGTGATTTTTTGAGCGCGGCATCCCATGTGCGCTTGAGTTCGTTTTCGTAGTCAGGCGTGCTAATCGAATTTTGTAGCGTCACCAAATGTTGATAAAAATCAATCTGTTGACGTTCAAATTCTGCCAAACCCGTCGCGCTGCTCAAAATAAACATTCCGCTGTTCCATGAGTGGTTGCCTCCCACCAGATATTCTTTGGCGATTTCGAGAGATGGTTTTTCGGTGAATCGCGCCGCACGATATGCAGGATAAGCGCGAACGTTTTTGCTGTTGTGTTTGAGTGGCTCGGCACGTTCAATGTATCCAAAGCCGGTCGCGGGCTGCGATGGCTCAATGCCAAGCGTGACAATATAGCCCTCTTGCGCGATGTCATGTGCGCTCTGCAACGCATTCAAAAAATCATCTACTTTGCCAATGAAGTGATCGGCTGCCAAGATTGCGACGATTGCTTGCGGATCACGATGATGGATATGCGCCAAGCCAAGCGCCGCCGCGGGACCGCTGTCTTTCGCCGATGGCTCAATAATGAAATTTTCCGCGGGCAAATCGGGCAGCTGCGCGCGAAAAATATCTGCCATCTGTGCATTGGTCACCACAAATACGCGCTCAGCAGAGATCAATGGCGCGATGCGATCTACAGTGACTTGAAACATAGATCGTTCGTTGTCTATCAGTGGCAGCGCTTGCTTAGGTCGGCTTTTGCGACTGAGGGGCCACAGCCGCGTGCCGCTGCCGCCCGCCATAATCAATGCGTAAAACATCTTGTATTTTGATTTTATCCAAAAGATTTTGCGAATTGGACTTCGCGCGTGTTATCGCGCCACGCGCTCACCCACGTGCCAGCGCGTAGCTGTTGCCGCCAGCTTGGCGTACCATGCCTTTGAGTTCCATCATCGTCAGCGCGGTTGTAATTTGCGCAGTGGGCAGCGCCAATGTACGCACCAATTCATCCGTAGGCGTTGGGTCAAATGACAATGCGTCGAGAATCTTTTGCTCGATGTCATTCTCAGGTATCGGCAAAAGTTGTTGCGCATCTTGATGCGCCGCGACCAACGCCAGATTCAATTCTTCCAATATGTCTTCGACGTTGGTGACCACTTTTGCGCCGTTTTTGAGCAGATTGTTTGTGCCAGCGCTCGTGCGATTAAATATGTTGCCCGGCACAGAAAATACGTCGCGTCCTTGCTCCAGCGCAAATTGGGTTGTAATGAGCGATCCGCTTTTTTCATCGGCTTCGACGACGATCACACCAAGGCTCATGCCGCTGATGATGCGATTGCGCGGCGGAAAATTCATGGCTTCGGGTTCGGTACCGGGCGCGTAATCACTGATGATTGCGCCTTGTTCGATGATTTGTGCGGCGAGTTTGCGATGCTCAGGTGGATAGATCACATCTACGCCGCTGCCGAGGACAGCGACCGTTCTACCGCCGTTGGCGAGTGCGGTCTGATGCGCAACGCCATCAATGCCACGCGCGAGCCCACTCACAATCGTGATGCCTTGTTTGACCAAGTTTGCGACTAAAAACTCTGTTACTTCGCGTCCATAGGTGGTTGCGTTGCGCGTGCCGACGATCGCAAGAGCGAGGTTGTCGGCGTTTGTTAATTGCCCCCGCACAAACAATACAGGTGGCGCTTCACTTACTTCGCGCAGCAAGGGTGGATACTCATCATCGTCCCATGTGATCGCGCGGATGTTGAGCTTTTCGATGCTGGCGAGCTCATCGTCGGGCGAGATAGTCTGACGCGCGCTTTGAATGGAGCTTGCAGTTTTTGCGTCTAAACCGCTGGCGACCAATTCACCAAGCGAGGCATGCCATGCGGCACCAAGCGATTTGAAATAAGTTTGAAGTAATTTTGTGCGAGCCGGACCCACAC
>CAZVQE010000213.1:0-4961 GCA_964628875.1 uncultured Anaerolineae bacterium | reverse complement strand
GAAAATTCTTTTGGAAATGTTCGTAGCATTATAAAAACGCCGATATTTTCTAGATAATCCATTACAACAAGAAGCAAAGGTGTTAACCCAAAAAACAAATACTTAAAATTTGCAGAGTTCAGTAATTTAATAGAAAGCAAAGATAGAAACAACCCCATAAATAAAGGCAAGAAAATATCTGCTACTTGGATAAGATTATAGTAATTTCGCCCACTTTCCCCATATTTTACAAATAGTTGATAGGCTTCACTCGTTGTATATCCCCCAGACATTTCAATAATTTCTTGACCCGTTATAGATTGGAAGTTTGGCAATAGATACAGTTGCACAAATAAAAGAGTGCCAATCCATAGTGCAAAAATAATAATAACGTGATAGGGCTTGATTGAGTTAACAAAATCTTTCATTTTTATCTCCACATTGAATGTGACACGGGGCTGCCGCCCAACAATTATTATCTCGCACGTGCAATATAAACCCCGATCTCTGTGTTGCTTTGTCGCAAAAGCCGAGATCATCGCGCGATGCCAATGGCGCTCACGAGCGCAATTACGCCGAATGCAAAAATCAATATGCCGGACGCGCGGTTGATCCATAGCATGGCGCGCGGGCTGACGGCGCGACGCACAAAGCCTGTGATCGTGCTGAGCGTGAGCCACCATAGCGCCGAGCCGACAAATACGCCCGCGACCTGAGACAGCGGCGCGGACGTGGGTCCCATGCTGGCAAATATGCCGCCAAACATCAGGATGGTCGCGGGGTTGGTCAGCGTCAGCAACACGGTCGAGCCATACGCCGAGAGCAAACCGAGGCGCGCATTGTCGGCGGCGCTCCGCTCGGCAGGCGGCGCAAAAAAAGTGCGCGCGCCGAGATAGCACAAAAACGCGCCGCCAATCAGGCGCAACCAAAATTGTTGACCCGTCAGCACGTTGGTCAAAAATGACAAACCGTATGCTGCGATTCCACCATAAAACGCGTCAGCGGTGGCGGCGCCGAGACCGGTGGCGAGTCCTTGCGCGCGTCCATGCGCGAGCGTGCGACGGATGCACAGCAAGCCGATCGGACCGACGGGCGCGGCGATGGTAAAGCCGAGAAATAAACTGCGAAGAAAAACTGCAAGATCCATACGGCGCAGAGTGTATCAGCGACACGCCAAATTTCGGGCGCGCTCTATTTAAGGCGACTCCCATCCAATTCACAAGAAAGAAAATAACAATGTATCTGGAGGCAAAATGAAAAATAAATTGACGCTTGCAATCGCAAGCACATTGATCGCGGGTTGCGCGCTGATCGCTACGGCGTTGCCTGCGCAAAACGTATTGGTGGCGCAAGCGGGCGACACAGCGCGCATCGTGATCGAAGACAAATGCACCGATGTCAGCAATGAGCAAAACGGTTGCAAAACAGATGCGCGTCGCTCGACTCCGATTCCCACAAAAACAGCCCAAGTCAGCAAGACACCACAAGCGAGCGTGACGCCACGCCCCAGCAAGACGCCTGCGCCGACTATCACCGCAAATACGGCGGGGCGCTTGCTCGCGTCTAACTGTTTTCAGTGTCATGGCACCGATGGCAAATCGGTCGCCGATATTGACAGCATCAACGGTGGCAACGCACGCGAAATCATAAGCGAGCTGCAAGAGATGAGCGCCTCGGCAATCGGCAACAACATCATGAAAGCACACGCGCGCGAATACACCGCCGAAGAAGTGCGATTGATCGCTGAGTATTTGGCTACGCGCTAAATAGGAGAAATCAAAATGACAACACGCAGACAATTTCTCAATCTTATCGGCGCGGGCGCAATGGGAGTCGCAGCGCAACAAATTTTTAGCCTGACGGCACAAGCCGATAGCACCAGCGCGCCTGAGCTGATGAGATCGCAGGTCAGCAACGCCAGTGGACGAGTAGTGGTGATTGGCGGTGGAATGGGTGGCGCGACCGCCGCAAAATTTATCAAACTATGGGGCGGCGCCAATGTGCAGGTGACCTTGATTGATCGCAACGCCACCTATGTATCAAACATCTTTAGTAATCTCGTGCTCAATGGGCAAAAGACAATCAGCGGACTTGAATTTAACTACAACGCGTTGATCGCCAAAGGCATTAATTTTGTGCAAGGCGGCGTGAGTGAGATTGACAATGTTGCACGCTCAGTCAAACTAGCCGATGGACGTAGTTTTACCTACGACCGACTGGTGATGTCGCCGGGCGTAGATTTTGATTTGTTGCCGGGCATGACCGATTACAACTCGATCGTGCATGCTTGGCAGGCTGGCGCACAAACGACACTGCTCGCGCAACAGATCAAAGCTATGCGCACGGGCGGCGCCTTTGTGATGACGATTCCCGCCGCGCCCTATCGGTGCCCGCCCGGACCGTATGAGCGCGCCTGCTTGGTGGCTGACTATCTAAAGACAAACAAGCCCGGATCAAAGGTGATCGTGCTGGACGCAAATCCAAATGTGATGGCGGAGCGCAACACATTTGAGACGGCGTTTAATGGCATCTTTGCTGGCACGGTGGAGTATCACTCCGGCGTGACCATCAACAACGTCAACCCGACTACGCGCGCGATAGACACCAACATCGGCGTTATCACCGCGGATGTGCTCAATCCCATTCCACCGCATCGCGCCGGCAAGCTCGTGCGAGACGCGGGTCTGGCAAATGTGAATGGCAAATGGGCGGGCGTGGATGTCCTGAGCTATGAATCAAGCGTCACGCCAAATATTCACATCATCGGCGATGCCAGTAGCACGACTCAGCCAAAGGCGGGACACGTGGCAAACGCCGAGGCGAAGGTGTGCGCAGATGCGATTGTGCATATGCTCGCGGGCGAGAGCATCAACACAGCACCCGTGACAAACTCGGCGTGTTATTCGCCGATCACCAGCACCACCGCGTCGTGGCTGACAGTCGTGTTTCATTATGACGCAGCCTCTAAGACAATGAAACCCGGCACAGTGTATGAAGCCAGCTCACCTTCAAGTGGAAGCTACAAGACCATGTCGAGTTGGTTCAAAAATTTGATGAGTGATACATTTGCGTAGAAAAAGTGGAGTGGCGTAGACAAAAACTCCGACGATGATGCATCGTCGGAGTTTTTTGTCATGCACGCGCATCGGGTTGTTTCATTTTTTATCAAGCTACCAAATTTATGGAATTAGCTATATCCTCCGCAACAGAAAGCAGTTTGTTTTTGATATTCTTTGTCAATTTATCCAAGTCGTCAAAATCTGGTTTTTCTATCAAAACAACCTCGAAAACAGAATATTGAGGCATTTCTAAACCCCTGATCCATTTCGTGCTTTTTAGCAATCTCCAATATTTCTCTTGTATATCTTTTGTTTGACCAAAAAGCCACATCTCAAACCTTGTATGAGTGTGGTTAAAAACCAAACCCAGTTTTAATTTTTTATCCTTCAAATAATCATTTGAAAGATAAAAATACGTATAGTCCATATAGCCTTGAAACACGCTCCCAACAGAATATGTGTCAGATAAATCTTTAGAAAATTCGATTTTTAACTTCTGAACATATTTCACCAACTCAGCATATGCAACTTGGATATCGCCTTTCTCCAATAACTTTTTATATACAGAGACAAAGTAATTCAAATTTTTCTTTTTCATTTGCTATCTTTGCCGAATTTATTTCACATCGGCGACTTTTTTTATTCACCTGTTTCGCGCTTAGCGCGTAGGGAGCAGGCTTGCATTTTGCCAAACAAGCGTCGGCGCTAACGATACAACACAGCGGGATTCCCATGTAGCTTTACCAATTGCTTGACATCGCGCAGTTGCGCCTCTATGATCGCAATCATGACGCAACCTTTTCGCATCCTTTCACTCGACGGCGGTGGCATACGCGGCATCATGACAATCGAGATGCTCGACGCCATCGAGCGCCAGTCACCGGGCTTTTTGAGCAAGGTAGATTTGCTTGCTGGCACCTCGACGGGCGGGCTAATCGCACTCGCGCTGGCAACGAACCGCATCAGCCTCGACGATTTGCGGCGTTTATACGTCACAAACGGTGGCGAGATTTTTGCGACAAATTTATCGCGCACATTCCAACTGATACGCAACACTTTTGTGTCGCGCTATGACAACACCGCGCTCAAAAAATTTATCGCGCAGTCCGTTGGTGACATCAAACTCGGTGAGTTGCCACGCAAAGTGTTGATTACCAGCTTTGACCTGACTGGCTCAGATAAAGGCAACCTGCGCCGATGGAAAGCCAAATTTTTTCACAATCTTGAGGGCGAAGACAACAACGCCAACGTTGCCAATTCAGATTGGTATCAACGCGTTGCTGACGTCGCGCTGTACACGGCTTCCGCTCCGATCTATTTTCCGGCGGCAAATGGCTATGTAGACGGCGGCGTAGTCGCGCCAAATCCGGCGATGGTTGCGCTGGCGCAAACTCAAGACGTGCGCTACTTTGCATCAAACGCACAGCATCCCGCGCGCTCTAGCGCCATTCAACAACAATCAGTGATACAGCGCGCCAGCCAACCCACCGCGCCAAGCATCCCAAGCGACATCAGATTGCTCTCCATCGGCACGGGTGAGTCTCGCAAATCTATCGCGCGCAAGTCAAAACTCGATTGGGGCTTTTTGCGTTGGATCTGGCCCTTTGGTGCGCCGGGCGCGCCGCTGCTCTCGCTCATGATCGAGGGCGATGCGAATGTGGATTCGTTTGAGTGCATGCAATTGCTGGACAACAACTTTCGGCGCGCGCAGATCACATTGCCGCCCGACAAAGACTATGACATGGATCAAGCTGCCAACGTGCCGGACATGCAGTCCATCGCGCAGAGCTACACACGTAGCAACGAATTTGTCGAGATTGTGAATTGGGCGCAGACCCACTGGTAGCTGCGCCTCAAATCAACGCCAGCACAATCGCCAACGGCACGATGCTGGCGACATTTGCCAGCAGCACGGTCGGCGTA
>CAZVQE010000212.1:0-4982 GCA_964628875.1 uncultured Anaerolineae bacterium | reverse complement strand
CGTCAGCACCACCTGCCAACCAACGCTCTCGCGCGCCGCGGCAATCAACGTAACGACACCGATCAGCACACCCATTAACAGAAGCACGCTGCCAGCAATACTCGCCAACGTCAACGGCTTTTTGCTAAATGACACTAGCCCGTTGCGCGCAAAACGCAACATCTTGCCGACCGAGTATTTGCTCTTGCCGCCCGCGCGTCGCCGCACCTGAAAATGAACCGCCACCTGTTTGAAACCGACCAGCGTAAATAACCCGCGCAAAAACTGGTTGCGCTCGCGCATCTGCGTCTGAAAAACCTCGACCACGCGCCGCGACGCCAGCCGAAAGTCCGCCGCGCCTTCGTTGATTGGCACATCTGACATGCGATTGATCAGGCGGTAAAACGTGCGCGACGTAAACTGCTTAAAGAAGCCAAGTTGATCGGTGCGATCCTCGCGCACGGTGTAAACGATGTCATAGCCGCGCTCCCATTCTGCCAAAAGCTGTGGGATCAACTCGGGCGGATGCTGCAAATCGCTGTCCATCATGATGACGGCATCGGCATCACATTGATCGAGACCTGCCAAGAGCGCATTTTGGTGCCCAAAGCGCGATGACAGCACGACGACCTTGAGCGCATCGTCTTGCTCAGCCAGTTGCTTGAGAATCGGCACAGTCTGGTCGGTGCAACCGTCAGCGACGATGATGATCTGATGTGAGTAGCGATCGCTGAGCTGATTCAGTACGGCTTTGGCGGCGCGATAAAAGTTTTCGATGACTTCTTCTTCGTTGGCTGCCGGACTGACCAATGCTATAGTCTTCATTCGCGTGGCGAGTATATCCCGTTCAAAATCGTTGTTATTGCTGACGTTCTTTGCATTTTTGGCGCATGGTCTCGCGCTCATCAATGACGGCATCTACTACGATGGCTGGCTATTTTTTACCTATTTGCGCGAGCAACGTTGGGACATGCTCAGCGATTTTTACTCAAAAAATGGCTTGCCGCAAGCCGCGCTGCCGTGGATGGCGCTCAGCCTATTCGCCGACTTTAACGCCGCGCACAAATGGATCGCATGGTTGTCGCTGCTCGTTGCTGCCGCGCTCGTGCTGCTCATCGCGCGTGAGATCAACCGCTTGACGCAGTGGCTCAGCGAGCGTGAAGCGTATCTCATAGCACTTATCAGCTTGATTTTTCCAGCCGTGCAGACGACTGCCGAGCTATCGCTGCTGCACTATCAAACCACGCTGCCGATCTTTTTGCTCGGCGCGTATGCCGATCTTCGCTCCATTCGCATGACCTCAGTCGGGCGAATCGGACTACGTCTGGCCGCGCTTGTGTGCTTTGCATGGAGCTTTATGAATGGCGGCGAACTCGTGTTTTATTTTGGCTATTTGTTGTTGCACGCGCTGGTGGTGAATTACGCTGCAGGTAAATTTTCTTTTCGCACATTTGCGCGTTATGCACTGACGCGCATTGACCTCGTGCTGTTGCCATTTGTGTATTGGTGGCTCACGCGCACCTACACACCGGCGCATGGCGTATTTGGCGACTACAACCATCCGTCGTTGTCAAGCGTGCTGACGCTGTCAAATTGGGGCAAATTTTTGTATTACTCGGTATTGCTGCAAATCATTAATGCGTATTGGCTGTTACCGATGTTAATCGCGTTGCCGCTGCTGCTCATATCGCCGCTGTGGCGTTGGCTCGTGCCGATGCCATTCACCCAGACAGCCAACTCGCACCGCCGCATCGCCATCGGGCTGATCGTGTGTGGCGCGTTTTTGTTGCTGATGGCGATGTTGCCGTATGTCGCCGTCGGCAAATACGTGGATGGCTTGCATGGCTATCGCACGCGTCACGCCATGTTGGTGGCGATTCCAATTGGCATCCTCATCGTTGGTGTGTTGCGACTGATCGCGGCGCGCGCGCAGCTCACGCGCTGGTTGATTGTCAGCTTTGCGCTGGCGTGTGTCGCCGCAAACATAGACACCTACATCGCGTGGCAGGCGCGCTATGTGCGTGATCGCGCCATCATGAGCGAGCTCAGCAAGCTTAGCGGCGCGGCGCAAACGTCAGTGTTTTTGATTGACGATCAGTTTGACTGGAATGACCGTCACGCGCGCGAGATTGCGCCGCACGCGTTTTATGAATGGAGCATCATGCTGCGGCAGGTGTTTGGCGCGCCCGCCAACGACCGCGATGGCAAGATCGGTTTTGAGAGCGGCGAGTTTGAATTTGAATCCAAGCGTCAGCAGATGCTCGATGCGCGCAACACACCGCTCAATGCCGACATCAACAATCCATATTTCATTGGCGGGGCTGACCCTGACGGTTGCCGCGCGACGCTGACCATTCGCCCGACACAGTTTGCGCGTGGGCTGAGCAGCTTTGGCATGGTGCAGCGCTATTGGTTGGCGCGCTTTGTGCGTCCGAGCGAGCTGCCCGCTTTGCTCGATGGTTTGGTTGAATTGAGCATGCAGCCAGTGGCGAACTGCAAATAACTTGAACTCGCTAATATGAGTTCGTGATAAAACCTTCGTTCGTCATTCTGAGGCTCGAAGAGCCGAAGAATCTCTAGTGCGCGATATACACAACGTAGAGATTCTTCGCTCCCTTTGGTCGCTCAGAATGACGATATTCACAATATGCAAACCGATCTTCCAGTTTACGCGTTACGAGACGACCTGCGCCGCGCATGGGCGAGCGGACGCAATCTTGTGATTTGTGCGCCGACTGGATCAGGCAAAACTACACAAGTCTGTCAGTATCTTTTGGCGGATGGCGCGGCAAATGGCAAACGCATCATCGTGCTACAGCCGCGCCGTGTCGCTGCGCGCAGTGTGGCGCGGCGCGTGGCGCAGGAGATGAATGTTGAAGTAGGTAGCCTCGTAGGCTATCAAGTGCGTTTTGATGAGCGGCTGAGCGCCGAGACGCAAATCGCGTTTGTGACCGAGGGCATCCTTTTGCGCTGGCTGCAAAGCGATCCTGATCTGAGCTCGATTGGAGCCATTTTGTTTGATGAATTTCATGAGCGCAATTTACTGAGCGATACCGCGCTGGCACTGTGCAAGCAACTCCAACAGACTACGCGTCCGGATTTGCTGCTGTGCGTGATGTCCGCCACGCTGGAGGTCAAGCCAGTCGCTGAGTATCTGCACAACGCGCCCGTGATCGAGTCCGAAGGACGCAGTTTTCCCGTGGAGATCAACTATGAAATTGGCGCAGACATCATCGAGGGGGCTGCGCAACGCGCCGTAAAAATTTTGCGCGAGACAACTGAGGGCGATGTGCTTGTGTTTATGCCCGGGATGCAAGAGATTATTCACTGCATGGACGAGACGCGGCGTTTGTGGCGCAACACGGCGAGCGCAAATGCCATTCCCCCTGTGATGCTGCCTCTGCACGGTGAGATGTCGCCCGCCGATCAAGATCGTGTGTTTGCGTCGAGTGACTATCGGCGCGTGATTGTGGCGACCAATGTGGCTGAGACTAGCATCACGATCCCGGGCGTTCGATTTGTGGTGGATAGCGGTCTAGCTCGCATCGCGCGCTATGACCCCGCACGTGGCGTAAACGCATTGCACCTCGAACCCATCTCGCGCGCAAGCGCCGATCAGCGCGCAGGGCGGGCGGGTCGTATCGCGCCGGGCGTGTGTTGGCGAATGTGGCAGGAGCAAGAGATGAACTTTAGACCTGCGCGCAACACGCCTGAGATTCAGCGCACGGAGCTGTCGTCGGCGTTGCTGTTGTTGCATGCGCAGGGCGTGCAAGATGTGGCGCACTTTGATTTTTTGGATAAGCCTGATCTGGCGCGCATCCAAGCCGCAGAGGAATTGTTGGAGAGTCTGGGCGCGATTCACAAAAAGCAAATCACCGAGATCGGACTGCGGATGTTGCGCATCCCGACGCACCCACGCTACGCGCGCATGTTGATCGAGGCGCAAAAATTTGACGTGGTGCGGCATGTGGCGCTCATGGCGGCACTGGTGAGCGGACGCGATTTGCTCATTCGGCTCAAGCGCGAGGACAAGATCCAGCGTCGCAACCGCGAGAGTTTGATTCAACGCGGTCAGCACGTCAGCGACTATTTTCTCTTGGCAAATAGCTTTGAGCATGCGGTCAAAAATAAGTTTGATGCCAAAGCCTGTTACGCATTTGGCGTGAATCCACATGTGGCGCGCGAAGTCGCGCAAGCGTATGAGCAACTCATCGAAGTGTGCACGGAGGTCGGACTCCTCGGTGCGTCAGCCCACAGCGTGATCGCCGACAACGAAGCCATACAACGCTGCCACTTGGTTGGATTTTTGGATCATCTGGCGGTGCGCGTCGGCGCGAGCGATGAATATGATTTGAGCGGCGGGCGACGCTGTGCCTTGATGGAAGAGAGCATCGTTGGGCGTAATGTGTTGATTGTGGCTTCAGAGATGCGCGAGATCACCACACGCAGCGGAGATAAGCTGAGCCTGCTGGGCTTTGCCAGCGCGGTCAAACCCGCGTGGGTGCGCGAGCTCAATCCATCTGGGCTCAATGAAAAGGTCGAGCATGTATATGACCGACTAAATCGCAAAGTGGTGGCAGGCAGAGTCGTGCGTTATCACGACCTGCTCATCGGCGGCGAGCCTGTGAGCGAACTCGATCCTGATGCTTGCGCGCTTGTACTGGCGGAAGAATTTGCGGATCAACTCAACAAACTGCCGCAGTGGGCGCAGATCAAGCCTCTGCTCGCCGCACATCCCATTCCCCGTGAGCAAGTCGTGAGCGCGCTCGCTCGGGCGTGGCATGGGTGCGCCAGCGTTGCTGAGGCGGCAAAGCGCGATGTGGTGGCGGAGCTAAGTCGCAGCATGCACAGCAACTAAAACTGAAAGTAGATAAACTCGCCGGCGTTTTGAAATTCGCCGAGCAAGATGATGCTCAGCACGCCGACGACGTAAATTGCCCAACGCACTGCGGTGGGTTGCGCCGAGATGCGCGTGATCAGATTGCCGAGCCGCTCTTGCGCAA
>CAZVQE010000211.1:0-5034 GCA_964628875.1 uncultured Anaerolineae bacterium | reverse complement strand
CATCCTCTCAGACCAGCTACCCGTCGTAGCCTTGGTGAGCCGTTACCTCACCAACTAGCTGATGGGCCGCAGGATCCTCTCATCACGCCTTTCGACTCTGCTTTGCGGTATGAGCCGCGAAGCTTTTTGGGTATTAGCCCATCTTTCGATGGGTTGTTCCCTGCGATGAGGTAGATCTCCTACGTGTTACGCACCCTTCCGCCACTCTTCAAATATTGCTACTTGAATCGTTCGACTTGCATGTGTCAGGCACGCCGCCAGCGTTTATCCTGAGCCAGGATCAAACTCTCCGTAGAATTTGATTTACTGAAGCTTTCGCTTCTAAAAAAATTTACTTATATTGATTGAGACCCAATCAAAAAAAATCCCGAATCTCTTTATCACTCTTTAATTGTTAATGTGCCCGTTGCCGAAGCCCGACGATATTACCAAAAACATTCGAAGATGTCAAGAGGCTTGAACCTTAAATTTTCGATCGCGTGGACTTTCGTTCAACAAATCTCTTCGCTCAAACAACTGCGAAGGAGCGCAAGTATACCATACTCCTTGAACACCCGCTAGAATGACGGTCTATGCCGTCGCGCGCAAAAACCATATGGCAAATTGCACCCTCCGCGCCTGCTGATTTTTTTAAGGCGCAGACCGATGTACATCCGCTGCTCACGCAAACGCTCTATGCGCGCGGATGCAACACTCCAGATGCGGTGCGCGCATTCTTAGCGCCGCCGACGTTACACGCGCCTGACACACTCCGCAATATTTCACGCGCAACCGAGCGCATCGCCAACGCCATTCAACAAAACGAACGCATCGCCATCTACGGCGACTATGACTGCGACGGCGTAACCGCATGCGCGCTCATGATGCATACACTGCGGCAGCTAGGCGCGCAGGTCGAGGTGTACATCCCCGACCGATTTGAAGAAGGCTATGGCTTGAACAACGGCGCACTGGATGCACTCAAGATGCGCGGCGTGTCGCTCGTCATCACGGTAGATTGCGGCGCACGTGCCATCGCTGAGGCGGCACATGCGCGCGAGATCGGTCTCAACCTGATCGTGACTGACCACCACGAGACCGAGCGCGAATTGCCTGACGCATTGATGGTGAATCCAAAACAACCCGGGTGTAACTATCCATTCAAATCGCTCGCGGGTGTCGGCGTGGCATACAAACTCGCGCAAGCGCTGTGCACACACATAGGCGCTCCGTTTGAGGCGGAGGCGTTGCTTGATCTTGTTGCCATTGGCACAGTCGCTGATGTCATGCCACTGGTCGGTGAGAATCGGACTCTGGTGCGCGATGGTTTGCGTCAAATCAACGACGCACCGCGCATCGGCGTGGCTGCGCTGATACAAGAAGCTGGCGCGCGCATGGGGCATATCAATGCGGGTGCGATTGGCTTTACGCTTGGTCCGCGGCTCAACGCAGCGGGTCGGCTCGAAAGCGCGATAAACGCGTATGAGCTGCTCACGAGCGACGACAAACTCTGGACGCGCGAACTCGCGCATCAGCTCAACCACAACAATGCGCAACGGCAGCAGATTACGGCGTCTACAGTGCGCGCGGTTGAGCGTGAATTGAGCGACGAACGTGCGTTGATCTTTGCGTCGTCGGCGGACTACAACGCTGGCATCATCGGGCTCGCAGCGGCGCGGCTCTCCGAAAAATACACCGCACCATCGGTGGTCGTCAGTCTCAATGGCAATGAAGCGCGCGGCTCGTGTCGCAGTGTCAGCAATTTTCACATTACACGCGCGCTGGATGAATGCAAACCGCTCCTCAGCAAGCACGGCGGTCACGCGGCAGCCGCAGGTTTTAGCACACATGCGAGCCAATTAGCCGCACTGCAAACGCAACTGCTGAGCATCGCGCAACGCGAACAACCTAGCGCTGGTTGGCAGCGCATTATCCGCGCGGACGCCGAAATCAATCTGCACAAGCTATCGATGGAGAGCTATGCGGCTTTGCAGGAATTAGAGCCATACGGGCACGGCAACCCGCAGCCCTTATTTGTCACACGCAAGGCACAGGTGCTATCGGCACGCCGCATCGGGCAAGCCACCGAAGAACACGCCGCGCCACATCTCAAGCTGTCACTGCGTGACGCGCGCAACCGCACATGGGACGCCGTCGGTTGGCGCATGGGTGATCGGTTGAATGAGGTCAGCGTCGGCGCGCCGCTCGACCTTGTGTTTCATTTGGATGTGAATGAATGGAACGGCGAGACGCGGTTACAGCTCGTGCTGCATGATGTGCGGGCGAGTGACGAAAAGTAGAGCGCCAGTTACGTACAGTTACTGCCGCAAAATCTTTTCCATCGGCCTGCCTTTTGCCAGCTCATCAATCAGCTTGTCAAGGTAGCGGATGTTGCGCATGAGTGGGTCGTCGAGGTCTTCGATGCGCACGCCACACACGACACCTTTGATCAGCGCGGCATTAGGGTGAATGGCGGGCGCCTGTGCGAAGAAGGTCTCGAAATCATTTTCGCGTTCGATTTGCTGTCGCAGTCCAGCGCGGTCATAGCCCGTCAGCCAGCAAATAATCTGATCCACTTCGTCTTTGGTGCGATTTTTGCGTTGTGCTTTTTGCACATACAGCGGATACACGCCCGCAAATTTCATCGTAAAAACTCTATGCTTGGTTTTAGGTGAATCCACTTTCATTGCTGTCATGAGCACTTGCAGATTATATGAGTCTTTGATTCACATTCCGCGCGATAATCACGCTTGATGCCAATTCACATTTTGCCGGACGCGTTGGTCGCGCGCATCGCCGCGGGCGAGGTCGTCGAACGCCCCGCGTCGGTGGTCAAAGAGATGGTCGAAAACGCGATTGACGCGGGCGCGACCGAGATCAAGGTCGAATGTCTTGAGGGTGGTCGCCGCCTCATTCGTATCAGCGATAACGGACACGGCATCCGCAGCAACGAAGCAACATTGGCGTTTGCACATCACGCCACCAGCAAGCTCAGCAACGAACACGATCTCAATCACATCGGCACACTCGGCTTTCGTGGTGAGGCGCTCGCCAGCATCGCGTCGGTCAGCACGCTCGCGTGTGTCACGCGCCATCGAGACGAAGCCAACGGTAGCCTGATTCAAATAGACAACAGCCAGCTCGTGCGCCAAGAAGCCATCGGCAGACCGCACGGCACGACGATGACTATCGAGCATCTGTTTGGCAAAGTCCCCGCACGGCTCAAATTTTTGAAGTCAAATATCACCGAGCGCGGACACATAGACGGCATCGTCACGCGCTATGCGCTGGCGTATCCGCATATCAGATTTGCGCTGACGCATGATGGGCGCACCACACTGCAAACCAACGGCAGTGGTGACGTGCGCGATGTGTTGATCGAGACGATGGGCGCGGACGACGTGGACAAAATGGTCGCCATTCAACGCGACGAGACCCAAGCCATCACAGTCGAGGGCTACATCGGATTGCCGACGATCAACCACGCCACGCGCGGCAAGATCACGGTATTTGTGAATGGGCGCCCCGTGCAAGATGTGCGTCTCGCTACCGCCGTGATACAGGGCTATCACACGTTGCTGATGGTCGGGCGCTACCCTGTGGCGGTGATCATGGTGCAGGTGCCGAGCGCGGATGTAGATGTCAATGTGCATCCCGCCAAAGCTGAGGTGCGCTTCCGCGACGCCAACGCCGTATTTAGCGCGGTGCAACGCGCCGTGCGCAAGACGCTGCTGACGCATATGCAGCCGCCTGAGCCGCCGGTCAGTGATCTGGGTGCGGCGCTGGCTGCGGGGAATTTGACCCGCACAGATGACGAATCGAGCATCATCGTGCCAACGCGCGGCGCGCCTACGTTGCCGCTGCCAAACGCGCCGACTGAGCCGCCCATTCATCAGCCCGCGCTGAGCGGCAGCCACTCGTGGGAGCGCGTTGGCATCGCGCGCAATGCGCCTGAGCCACACGCCACATCACCCGCCGCACAACCGATTCCACAGACACAGGTCAGCGCGCCGCAGCCGAGCGGCAATCTGCCGGCGCTACGCATCTTGGGTCAGCTCGCGGCGACCTACATCATCGCCGAGGGTCCCGAAGGTTTGTATTTGATCGATCAACACGCCACGCACGAACGCATATTGTTTGAGCGACTGATGGCGCAACACGATCTCGGCAGCGTCGTGTCGCAGCCATTGCTCGACCCCGCGCCAGTGGATATCCCGCTAGACCGCGCGCATCTGCTGGATGGCAATCTCGATGCGCTGCGCGACATCGGCTTTGAGATAGATCATTTTGGTGGCACGACCTATCTCGTGCGGGCTGTGCCACAGCTGATGCTGCAAGATGACATCGCGGCGGCGTTGCGCGAGATCGTGGCTGAGTTTGAGGAAGACAAAGCTCCGCTGCGCAAAGAAATCGAAGCCAAAGCCTTACGCCGTGTGTGCAAACGCATGGCGATCAAAGCCGGTCGCGTGTTGCCATTGGCGGAGATGCAGGCGCTCGTGCGCGACCTCGAGGCATGTGAATCGCCGCGTACCTGTCCGCACGGTCGCCCGACCATGATCCAGATCAGCACAGGTCAGCTCGAAAAGTTGTTCGGGCGATTGGGCTGATCTTTTTACACAAACGGCTGACGAATCACGGTCTTTAGCTTTTCGGGGGTGCTGCGGCGCGGGTCGCCAAGATAAATCTCATGATGCTTGCCGCTGAGCTTGCCGCCGTTTTGCGCGATAAAGTCGTGGATCGCCGCAATAGTTGGACCTTCATCAACGTACGCGCCAAAATACATGATGTGCGCAGCTTTGCCCTCAGTAAATGCCTCGAGGCGAATCTGCTCTGCCGCCGCGATCTCTTTCTTTTCGACGACTTCACGTTTGGCGTCAGCCACCTGCTTGGCGGTGACAAACTCAGGCTGCATAATCATCATCGTCCACTTCCAAGCGGATTTATCGCTGACGGTAAATTGGCGCATGTCATCCACCCACCACAGCCCCTCAAGCGGCATCACACCATAATCTATCGCGGCTTCTTTTTTGAGCTTAAATTTCAGCGTGTAAGCAA